>CAJXIT010000373.1 GCA_913054055.1 uncultured Thalassolituus sp. | reverse complement strand
TGGTAAGGGATCGAGCTCAGAAGATTTTGATGTAGTTCGATTGTACCAGTGCTGTCGATTGTAATTAAGTTGTCGTTTATTTTGATTGGCTTCTAATACAGCCGCGTTGATGTCATTCCCATAGTAATCTTCACCCACATATTTGGCATCTTCAGCCAGCGCAAAGGGGAGGATTAAGAAGATAGGTGCAAGTACAACGGCTACCTTGCCAATTTTTAAAGTAAGCCTGTCCATGAGTATGAAATTTCCAGCGAGTTATTTTTGTTATTTTGTTATTTTTTGTAATTATGTCATCATAACCGAATAAATTAAATGGAATCACCCCTGAGATAAGCTTTATCCATACAAGGGCGTACTGAGTCTACAATGATAAGAATAATACTCACACTTTTTATAACATCCGTACTAGTTACGACTTCTGGATGCTTACATATATACCAATCAATAGGTCATAACTTTGGGGCCTATATTGCTACTGTATCAGGCAAAGAATACAGTCAGGTGGCTAATCGTTGGGATTATGAAAGCAAAGCTTTGCTTTATGTCTATCGCCCCAATAGTCAGTGGGCAGCTGATGAGATAGAGGCGCCAAGCTTTTATATGGATGATGAGCGAATTTTTAATATTCGCGCCAACGGTTACACGTGGTTTGAGCTTGAGCCAGGTGAGTATGAGGTTGTGATGCGTAGGCCGTTAATGGGGCTTGAGGGGATTGCAACGGAGAGCTTTTCTTTCGACTTAAAGCGCATTGCACAAATGAATTTGGCAGTTGAAGCGAATAAAGTGTACTTCCTTCGTTATAGTGAAATAGATCCGCCTGAGTTAGAGCATCAAAAGATAGAAGATGATGTCCCTCTGGCTGACGGCCCATTAGTTTTGGTGTCCACAGAGCTTGCTCAGAACGAATTAGAAGTGACAAGAATGCTACCTGAAGGAGGTCACTTTATTAAATCAAAAGGACCGCTTACTGAAGATCAGCTTGAAGAAGTTTTTGATAGTAGAGTTGTGGACTTAGAAGATAGCGAAGAAGCAGAAGAAACAAATACAATGAAGTGGTGGTGGTAGGTAGCTGCTGCTTTATGTTTGATTTCAAATTTACTGAGTCAGCTAAGCCTATCAATTAGTCATCTCTATGGCGGGTATAGTTAAGTCTTATACATTTTGCGCCCCTTCTCGTGCTACAATCCAAACATAACACCATAATTACTCCCCCTGATGATTGAGAGAACAATGCTATGACTGCGATCAAGCAAGAAGATCTGATCCAGAGCGTCGCTGATGCGCTGCAATATATATCCTATTACCACCCATTAGACTTCATCCAAGCCATGGAAGAAGCCTATGAAAAAGAAGAAAGCCAAGGCGCGAAAGACGCTATTGCACAGATTCTGATCAATTCACGTATGTGTGCCATGGGTCACCGTCCAATTTGTCAGGATACAGGTATCGTGACTGTATTTTTGACCATCGGTATGGATGTTCGTTTTGAAGATGCCACTATGGGTGTGGAAGACATGGCCAATGAAGGCGTGCGCCGTGCATACCTTTTACCTGATAACATCTTGCGTGCATCGGTGCTAGCGGATCCAGATGGTAAGCGTCAAAACACCAAAGACAATACCCCAGCAGTCATCCACACTAAGTTAGTGCCAGGTAATACTGTTGATGTTCATGTGGCAGCAAAAGGCGGTGGCTCAGAAGCCAAGTCTAAATTTGCTATGTTAAACCCATCTGATTCGGTTGTGGATTGGGTGCTTGAGCAAATTCCAAAAATGGGTGCGGGCTGGTGCCCACCTGGCATGCTTGGAATAGGCATTGGCGGTACAGCTGAAAAAGCCATGATGATCGCTAAAGAAGCGCTACTTGACCCAATTAATATTAAAGAATTACAAGAGCGCGGTGCGTCAAACCGCTCGGAAGAACTTCGTTTAGAACTTTACGAGAAAGTGAATAAATTAGGAATTGGTGCACAAGGCCTAGGTGGTTTAACAACGGTTTTAGATATTAAAGTGGCTGACTATCCAACTCATGCTGCGAATAAGCCAGTAGCAATCATCCCTAACTGTGCAGCCACTCGACACACTCACTTTGAACTTGACGGTTCGGGTCCAGCTAAATTAGAAACGCCTAAACTGGAAGACTGGCCTGAAATTTCATGGGAAGTAGGCGAAAGCGTCCGTCGTGTTGATCTAAATACGGTGACACGTGAAGAAATGAAAGAATGGAAACCAGGTGAAACCATTCTATTAAACGGCAAAATGTTAACGGGTCGTGATGCGGCGCACAAACGTATGGTTGATATGATTGCTAAGGGCGAAGAGTTGCCTGTTGATCTTACCAATCGCTTCATCTATTACGTGGGTCCAGTGGATCCTGTGCGTGATGAGGTGGTAGGCCCTGCTGGCCCGACTACGGCTACGCGTATGGATAAATTCACTCGCACTGTTATTGAAAAAACAGGCCTAATGGGCATGATCGGTAAAGCAGAGCGTGGCCCAGTTGCCATCGAAGCGATTAAAGACAATGAAGCATCTTATCTAATGGCTGTGGGTGGAGCGGCATATCTGGTGTCTCAAGCTATCAAGAATGCTGAAGTGGTTGGATTCGCTGATTTAGGTATGGAAGCCATTTACGAGTTTGATGTTGTGGACATGCCTGTTACGGTTGCTGTTGACACGCAAGGCACGTCTGTTCACCAAACTGGCCCACAGGAGTGGTACGCCAAAATTAATGCAAAAGAGCTTAGCTAGTTAGCTTTCGTCATTAATTAAAAAAGGGGCTTAGGCCCCTTTTTTTGGTTTAAGATAAAGTATTGCATAACCCTCATGTTTAACGGCTGACTCTGATTCTTTCAACCAGCAGCGCGCTACCTTCACATCCATGAGTACTGATGCTCAAACTATAGCCGTGGGTCATGGCATTCATAACCATACTAAAGCGGCGCTCGCTGACGATATTAAACTCACTGTAAACACGAAATCGGTTAGAGCTCTTCCCTCCACACTTGTGACGTTTATTACTGGCTAAAATATCAAACGGCGCTTCTTCATCGTCTTCAAGTTGTGCGATGGCATCTACTTTTAATCCTCTTACGTCATAAAGTGCCGCATAAGACAAACTGGACACAAACAAAAGAGTGAAAACGAGCCAGAGTTTGTTTAAAAAAGCCCAATACATGTTTGATTTATTCTTCCTTGAAAAGTGGAGCCCTTGAATTAATAGCGGCGGAGAATGTTAAAACTAAAGCATTAAAATAATAGCGAGAAACAAAGCTTGAACTATGCTTATGACTAGTGTGTTAGGCAAAAATGGATGATGCCAAGGATGAAGCGGGAATTAGAGCTTTACACAAAGAATTATGTGATTTTATTGGCGTTAATATTTTGCTTTATCGTCATTATTTCGTCGAATTCACATTCTGAAACTCGAGTTGCTACAGCTAACTTACCTCAGTTAACGGCTCCGCCTACCACTTATGCGGGCTTTTCTCGTCTGCTTGATGACGAAACTATCCTTATTCCTGAAGAATTATTAGATGTGAGTAAAGACATTAAGCCCATTGCGTTTTATCACAATGGCGATCGCCTCCACCGAAAAA
>CAJXIT010000372.1 GCA_913054055.1 uncultured Thalassolituus sp. | reverse complement strand
CGAAGATAAAGTGGCTCGTCGTGGTTTGCGTATTGGCGATATGTATCAGCCAGAATTTGCTGACAAGCTAAAAGAAGTAATGGAATTCCATAACTTCTCTCTTAAAAATTATTACGGCGTAGAAGAAGTGAACTACGACGAAACGTTAAAAGCGTGCATGGATTGGGCTGAGCAAATTAAAAACATCGTTGTTGATGCGGTTGATTTGGTTCATACCATTCGTCTTGCCGGTGGCGACATTATGTTTGAAGGTGCCCAGGGTACGCTTCTAGACATTGACCACGGTACTTACCCATTTGTAACGTCATCTAACACTACCGCTGGTGGTGTGGCATGTGGTTCTGGTGTAGGTCCTTTGTACCTTGATCAAATCATGGGGATTACCAAGGCGTACACAACCCGTGTAGGTTCTGGTCCTTTCCCAACAGAATTATTCGATGACGTAGGTGAGCACTTAGCTACTGTAGGTCATGAAAAAGGCACCACTACTGGTCGTTCACGTCGCTGTGGTTGGTTTGATGCGGCATTGGTTAAGCACGCGATCCGTGTTAACTCGGTAAACGCTATTTGCTTAACCAAGTTAGACGTTCTTGATGGTTTAGAGACCGTTAAAGTATGTGTTGGCTATGAAGACGCTGACGGAAATCGCATGAATGTTCCAGCTTCAGCGGATCAGTTCGAAAAAATCACGCCAGTTTATGAAGAGCTACCGGGTTGGACTGAAAGCACGGTAGGCGCAAACAAGCTTGAGCAATTGCCTGAAAACGCAAAAGCCTATATTCGCTTCATTGAAAAAGCCATTGAAGCGCCAATCGATATTATTTCTACGGGTCCTGACCGTGTAGAAACCATCGTATTGCGTCATAGCTTCGATATGTAATAGCGCACTTGCTTAATGAAAGGCTCAGAGAATTCTGGGCCTTTTTTGTATGTGATGATTAGAATAAAAAACTCATTGGAGAAAGAAAATGACTAAAGCAGCTGGTGAAAAAATTCGTCGCGAAGTAATGGGTGATGAGTTTGTTGATCGCGCAATGAATAATGTAGATGACTTAACGGCGCCGCTACAAGATTACATTAATACCCATGCCTGGGGTTCAACTTGGCAACGTGATGATTTAGATCGTAAAACTCGCAGTTTGGTAACGCTAGGTATGTTGGTTGCGCAAAAGGCCACAACAGAAATCAAAGGTCATACCCGCGGCGCACTACGTAATGGTGCAACTAAGCAAGAAATTGCTGGAGTGATTTATCACAGTGCCGTGTACTGTGGAGCCCCTACGGCTCAAGAAGCCATGCGTGCTGCAAAAGAAATCTTGGATGCTTGGGAAGAATAAGATACTTTCCCTTTTACAGGTAGTGGTTAAGGTTTTTAACGCGGTGGCACACGGATTATGAAGCATTCAGAGTTAATTGAAATATTGGCCGATGGCAACTTTCATTCAGGTGAAGAAATCGGTGCAGCTTTGGGTGTGTCTAGGGCTGCCGTGTGGAAGCAATTGCAAAAGCTTGAAGCGATGGATATACCGTTTAACAGTGTTAAGGGGAAAGGTTATCGCTTACCTGAAGCGGTAACCCTGTTATCAAAAGAAGCGCTCGCTGCTCATGGGTTTCCACATGCTGTATTTGATCAAGTGGATGTTTCCTTAAGTCTAGATTCTACCAATAATGCCATGATGCAAATGGCAGAAAACAATACAGATGGCCGCAAAATTTGTTTTGCAGAAATGCAAACTGCAGGCCGTGGTAGAAGGGGGCGCACTTGGGTAAGCCCTTTTGCTCAAAATTTATATTTCTCAATGCTATGGCCATTTTCTCAAGGCATTGCCGCCATTCAAGGTTTAAGTTTGGCGGTGGGCTTGGCGATACACCGTGCTTTGTCCGAGTTAGGTGTGGAGCGGGCGGGATTAAAGTGGCCAAATGATATTTTGGCTGATCATCAAGGCGTAAAATCTAAGCTTGGGGGAATCTTGATTGAGCTGACAGGTGATGTGACGGATGCGTGTCAGGTGGTCATTGGTGTGGGCTTAAATTTGGATGTGCGTATTCAAGATCAAGCAAAAATCGATCAGCAAGCAGTGGGTGCAAAGCAATTAGGCGTGACTGCGGATAGAAATGAAATTACCGCGGTGGTGGTTAAGCATCTTGTTGATGTTCTTGAAACCTTTTCTGTGTCGGGTTTTGCGCCGCTTAAAGGTGAGTGGAGTGAGGCGGATGCTTTCAAGGGTTTATCTGCGAAGTTGGTGCTGCCCTCTAGTGAAATTCATGGCACTTGTATGGGTGTAAACGAGAAGGGTGAACTAATATTGGATACTGAAACAGGTATTCAATTATTTAATGCAGGCGAAGTGAGTTTGCGTTTGGGTGATGCATAGTGGATGTTACCTCTGCAGCACGATTAGAGTTAGATGTGGGCAATACACGTATTAAATGGCGAGTGATCAGTGGCTCACAAATTATTGCTCAAGGCTCAGACTTAAAGCAAGAGTTGGTGACTGATAAGGCACTGCCAGTTTGGTTTTCAAGTGTGAACTGTGTGTGGGTAAGTTCTATTCATCAGCAGCAAAATAATTGGATAGAGCAGTATTTTCCCTTTGCAGAATATGCAGAAGTGAAAGCCAAGCAGCATGGCTTGAAGAATAGTTATGATGATGTGGCTCGCATGGGGGTGGATCGTTGGTTGGCGATGCTGGCTGCTAGACATGGCAAGTCTGACCAGGCCCATATAGTGATTGATGCTGGTACGGCTATTACATTGGATATTATTGATGAATTAGGCCAGCATATGGGGGGTTACATTTGCCCTGGCTTAAATATGATGAAGTCCACTTTATTGGGTGGAACAAATAAGGTTTTGGCTGAAGCTGGGTGGTCTGTGGGTCGGGCTCCAGGTAAGCACACGCAGCATTGTGTGGATCATGGTATTCAAGATATGGTTGCATCTTGGCTCGAGCGGCATTTTCAAATGCTGCCAGAAGCTTGTATTACCATATCTGGGGGGGATGGAGAAAATTTGGCCGCCCTATTAAAGAAGAAAAGTCGCTACGTCCCTGACTTAGTGTTAGATGGATTGAACATAAGTTTAAATAATAAGTAAAAATTATGCGTTGGATATTTGTTTCATTGTTACTGATTAACCTTGCCTATCTTGGCTATAGCTTTACACAGCCAGAAGCCATTGAGGTGGAGGAGGCGGTAGAGGTTCAAGTGGCCACAGGTGCGGCCCCTATAAAAATGCTTTCAGAAATAAATTTACCTAAGGCACGCAAGGACTCACCTAAAACTCAAAAACGTGAATCTTTATGTTGGGCCGTGGGGCCATACCCGGTTGAATTAGATGCTAAGCATACTTATGCGCGCATGCTTGCCATTGATATTCCTGCAAAGGTTGAAAAGCAATCGGTTGTGGTTAAAGAGGAGTTTTGGGTGTATTTGCCTGCGCTACCCAATAAAAAACAAGCGGTGCGGAAATTAAAGGAATTACAAAAGCGAAAGATTGATAGCTTTATTATTACGGAAGGGGATTTAGCTAACGGGATTTCTTTGGGTTTATTCAGTAAAAAAGAATCTGTGGATCGTTTGCTAAAGAATTTAAAGAAGAAAAGAATTGC
>CAJXIT010000371.1 GCA_913054055.1 uncultured Thalassolituus sp. | reverse complement strand
TTTGATATATAATGCCCGCCATATTAAGCCCTGCGTAGCACAATGCTTTATCTGGCAGGGCACCACTGAGATGAAAGAGGTTCATGTGTCAGAAGATCGCTCTCAAATGACTGCCGAAGATATTGCCACAGAGAAAAAGCGTTTATGGTGGCACAGCCGCCGTGGCATGCTAGAGCTAGACGTATTGTTGTTGCCTTTTTTAGAAGAGGTTTACAGCGATCTGAGTGAAGAAGACCAAGCCAAATACCGCAATCTATTAGATTGCGAAGACCCTGATCTGTTTAAGTGGTTTATGCAAAACGGCGTACCAAGTGATCCAGACCATGCTTACATGGTGGATATGATTCTTAGCCGTGTACAACCTAGTTAATCTAACGGTTAACCCCTCTGGGATATTACAAGCCGCCATGTACTGGCTATTAAGTTTAGTGCTGGTGGTTTCTGTTTATTATTTTTACTCTCAACCTTTGTTGTTATTCCCCATCCTAATTGTTTTAGCTGTGTATGGTTATCAATTACATAGCCAACGTTTTATTTATCAACGTCATCGCCATTGGCAAATAAAAAACCAAACATTGTATTGTGTTTCTCATCATCAAGACTCGACATCCATTACTCAACCTGAAAAAGTTCACGTGCATCACTTGCAAGTTTGGCACTCTTTAGTTTTGTTTAGTTATGTTTTGCAGGGTGAATCCCATCAAGAAATTATCACTTTGGATGCGGTGGATCATGCTGCGTTTCGGGAGTTTCGTTGTATGATGAAACAACTCAGTCCTGATCGTTAAAAAGGCAGTTAAGGTAGGTACTTTATGGAATTAGATTTTTGGCATGACAAATGGGCAAAAAATGAAATCGGTTTTCATCTTGATGCGCCCCATTCATGGTTAGTAAAAGCAGTTGAAGACTTAGGCATCCGTGCAGGGCAAACAGCGTTTGTGCCTTTATGCGGAAAAACCCATGATATTGACTTCTTATTGCAGCAAGGCATTCAAGTGGTGGCCAATGAACTGAGTGAACTGGCGGTTGAAGAATTATTTTCACGCTTGAACCTTCAGCCAACAATCACCCCTTGGTTAAATGGAAAACTGTATCAAACCCCACAGCTAAGTGTATTTGCAGGGGACTTTTTTCAGTTAACGGCGGATGATCTTTTTCATGTTTACCAAGCACACATTAATTGGATTTATGATCGTGCCGCGCTGGTGGCTTTGCCGATAGAAATGCGCAAGCAATACAGCCAATCTTTAATCCAGCTTTGTCCACAAGCTAATCAAATTCTCATGACACTGGATTACGATCAAACTCAAATGCCAGGGCCTCCGTTCAGTGTGACACCACAAGAAATAAGCGAGCATTATGAATCAAGCTATGAGGTGGACACCTTGCATCAGCAAGACATCATAGAAAAAGAGCCAAGATTCAAACAGCGTGGATTAACCGCGTTTCATCAGCGTTTGTATCGGCTGTCACCCAATAAATAGGCCCACAAATGGGATTATTGGTGAAATGGGTTTTCTGGGCTTAAATTCATAGATACATAGGGGCGTAAAATCATTACAATGCGCCCCAGTTCAACCCCGTTCTAATCTAGAACACAACTGACATTAAGTTATGTCATACCCGAGAGAGATATCATGGTAAAAATTGGCCGTTTTAATGAATTAACCATCGTCAAAGAGCTTCCACGTGGCTTACAACTAGACGGCGGCAAAGACGGTGAAATACTACTGCCAAAGCAATACGTCAGTGAAGCCATGGCCATAGGTCAAACCGTTAAGGTATTCATATACCGTGACAGTGAAGACCGCTTGATTGCCACCACCCAAACCCCGTATGCACAAGTAGGGGATTTTGCACACTTAAATGTAGTGGATGAAAGCCCGGTAGGCATGTTCTTAGACTGGGGTTTACCAAAAGACATTCTTGTTCCGTTTGCTGAACAAAATCATCGTTTAGAAAAAGGCAAACAAGCCTTGGTTCGCATTTATGTGGACGATTCAGATCGCTTATGTGCATCTGCAAAAATTGATAGTTTTTTACACGACACCGATGACGAAGGCCACTATAAAAATGGCGACGAAGTCAGCATCTTAATAGCGGGCAAATCAGACCTAGGTGTAAAAGTGATTGTAGATGGTGCCTACTGGGGCCTGATTTATCACAGTGATGTATTTGAAACCCTACAACGCGGTGACAAAAAGAAAGCCTATATTCAGCGCGTGCGCGAAGATAAGAAATTAGAGATCAGCTTAAAAGCACCGGGCTTTGCCAAAGTAGAAGGTTTGGCGTTAGAAGTGCTTGAAAAGCTGCAAGCAGAAGAAGGCTATCTTGCGCTAAGTGATAAAAGCGAGCCGGCTAAAATTAAAGCGGTATTTAAGTGCAGTAAAAACAGCTTTAAGCAAGCCATTGGTGTGTTGTACAAAGCGCGTATCATCACCATTGAAAAACACGGCATCACCTTAATCGCTGAAAACTAAATTTAGCCATTAAGTTTTAGCGAAACAAAAAAGGAGAGCAATGCTCTCCTTTTTTATGCCTGTCTTGTTGAGTGATAAAGATTATTTTAATGCCGGTAGAATAATCCCAGTGGCTTTTAATTCACTTTTTATAAAGCCTGAAACTTTAGGTAAATTATCATCAATGTCATCCACTCTGCGATGATAAAAAATATGGGCCTGTGAATCAGGAACCTGAATGCTGTTATCGATGGTGTTGCTAGGCACAAATGCAATTTTTAATAATGGAAATTGTGTCAGCAGCGCCACAACCGGTTGCCCACATTCTTTACAGGTTCCGCGTTTCAAACCCGACCAATAGCTGGTGTATTCAATTGGAGAGCCCTCAGCAATGCTTACCGATTGTGCATCCATCACCGATACATCAGAGTACGGTTTTTTATATACCTTCTGACAGATTTCACAGTGGCAAAAAAAACGGCCTTTTGGTGCATGGCTTAAGGTGAGCTTGCACGCACCGCATTCACACTGACAATTTTCTTGGTTGATGGTATTCATTATTTTTATTCCAGCTACGTTAATCAACTACCACTTAGGTATTTGATTAACGTAACGTAAAACCTAATGTTAATGCAAGTTCATGCTCATAGCAGAAAATGTAGGAGGCTGCCTGCAGGCGACCGGTGTTGATGTTATTAAATCGGTCAACCTGACACAGAATGAAAATAACTTTGTAGAAGGCTGCTTGTAGGTGAGCTGTGTTAATATTGATAAATCGGGCACGGGGTGCCCTCACACAGGCTCACACAGATAGAAAAAATTGTAGGAGGCTGCCTGCAGGCGACCCGTGTGATCTTGTTAAATCGGTCGCAGGGGGAACCTCACACAGAATGAAAATAACTTTGTAGGAGGCTGCTTGCAGGCGACCAGTTTTGATTTTAAAAATCGGTCGAAGGGGCAACCTCACACAAAATTATTTTTTCTAACTATAAAAATCGATCGATATATCACGTCATACCCGCGAAGGAACGTCACCCTAGAATGTAGTAATCGGGGACGGGTATCTATTCACCTCTAGCAATTACTTGAAATAAAATTTTGGTCTAAACCCTTTCTATCAAAGTCGTTACCCCCACACCTGCGCCCCCACATATGGAAACAATGCCGC
>CAJXIT010000370.1 GCA_913054055.1 uncultured Thalassolituus sp. | reverse complement strand
ATTAAATATTGAAAGGTGGCGAGGTAATGGAAAGTATGAGTAAGTATATTGTTGGAATATTGAGTGTATTGTTTTGGCAATCCTGCTTTGCATTAACTTTCCAAGCACCTGTTGAAGAAACCGAATGGCGCTTAACCCCTTCGATTTTTGAGTGTGTCTTTTCACAACCGATCCCAAATTACGGCGAAGCGGTGTTTTATCATGAGGCCGGTGAAGACTTAATGTTTCACCTGAAAGTGAAAAAGAACCTCATGAATCCGGGTAAAGCAGGTCTGCATCTGGAACCCCCTATCTGGGGCCCCAGTCGATTCGCACAAGATTTAGGGTTTGTTGATATCAAACATGCTAGTCGTCCGTTAAATGTAGAGCCGGAGCGCGCCAATCAAATGATGCTGGCTTTGATGAAGGGGTTGCAGCCAACCTTCACCAGAAAAGCCCGCTTTAGCCCAGAAGAGCCTATTCGAGTATCTTTATCAGCTGCGAACTTTAATAGTTTTTATAAAGACTATTTAGGATGTGTGACAGGCTTGCTACCGGTGAATTATCGACAGGTGGCCAAAAGTAAAGTGTTGTTTAGAAAAGGTGATCGCTTAGATGAAAAGTCTAAAAAGAAATTGGACTTAATCATTTTATATGTGAAAGCCGACCCTGCGGTAAAAGCCATTTACATTGATGGGCACAGTGATGGAGCAGGGCGACGCTACCATAATCGACGCTTATCTGAGCAGAGGGCTTTGAATGTAAATGAATATATGGTGAAAAAAGGGCTAGACCCTGAGATGTTCACCACTCGTTATCACGGTGAGCGCTATCCTGTTGCCACTAATAAAACTTATAACGGACGCTATCAAAACCGAAGGGTCACCATCCGCTTAGAGAAAGAAGAGGAGGATGAAATCGCGGACTTTTAGGTTTTCTACGTTTGCATGCATCAACCTTGCTATTTTTCTGGGAATATTGATAATAACTGTATATTAATACAGTATTGGTTTTTAGGTGCGACAAGTACTTCACGTGGATTGCGATTGTTTTTTTGCGGCGGTTGAGATGCGTGATCAGCCTGAGCTTCGTAATGTTCCCATTGCCATTGGTGGGGCGTCTGATCGCCGAGGCGTTATTTCTACCTGCAACTACCCCGCTCGTAAATTTGGTGTGCGTTCTGCCATGGCTTCTGGGCAAGCATTAAAGCTTTGTCCTGACCTTAAGTTACTTCCTGGCAACATGGAAAAATACCGTAATGCCTCGCAGCAGGTTATGGAAATATTAAAACTCTATGCGCTTGAATTTGAACAAGTGTCAGTGGATGAAGCCTATCTTGAAATTCCAGCCACCAGCAATGCGCAAATTATTGCAAAACAGATTCGCCAGCAGGTGGAAGCGGAAGTGGGCATTACGGTTTCGGTGGGCATGGCCCCCAATAAATTTCTAGCCAAGGTGGCCAGTGACTGGGAAAAGCCCAATGGGCAATTTGGTATTTTACCTAGCGAAGTAGAAGGGTTTGTTGAAGCATTAGAAGTGAGAAAAATCCCAGGGGTTGGGCCCAAAAGCGCAGAAAAACTAAATAACCTGGGTTTGCATACTTGTAAGCATATAAAAGAATTGCCTTTGGATTGGTTGATTAAAAAATTTGGTAAGTTCGGCAAAGTGTTACACGATAGAAGCCGTGGCATTGATCAGCGAGGGTTGTCGGCACACTATAAACGCAAGTCCATCAGTATTGAGCGTACATTTGCCGAAGATATTTTTCAGGGGCAGGAAATAGAGCAAGCATTAATGGATGTGTGGCCTAAGTTTTTAACTCGAGTTGAAAATGCAGGTTTGGCTTTATCTGATTTAGCGCCATTTGTGAAAGTTAAGTTTGCCGATTTTCATGTGACAACGCTTGCTAATCACCAAAAAAAAGCCAGTTTAGAAAATTATTTGTATTTAATGAAAGAGGCCAGTGTTCGAGACCAACAAGCTATTCGCTTAATAGGTTTGGGTGGGCGATTGATCGAAAGTGATAAACAGCACCCTCAGTTGCCTTTATTCGTTAGCCATTAAGTTTTCTACATAGTCTTCTTTGTATTCTTTAAATTCATTTTTATGGATGTCTAAATAGTTTAGAGCGGCATCCATTGTCTTTAGCTGAAACTCATCTTCTTGAATGTTCCAATAATGGCGGTAATCATTACTGATGTTTTTAGCCAGCGTCAGGATTGCTAACAGATTAGCCGCATCGGAAGACACTTCTTTACGACCATTTAAAATACTTTCTGCAATGGGCTGGTACCGGATGGCTTGTGAAACTTGCTTAGGCATAAACCAAGATTGAGTCAATTTAGCGCCTTGCAAAAAATGGTCAGTTTGAAACGTTTGTCTTTGAATGACACACAATCGATCAATGGAGAAGTGGGATGCGGTTTCCATAAAATTTGAAAATGAATCAAAGTTTTTATGCATGATGGCAACACCGATATTGTGCAGCATACCAGTGGTATAGGCGTGTTCAGCGTTGAGTATGCCGTATTGCTTGGCTAGATTATCGCTTATGCTGGCCACTTCAGTTGCGGTATCCCAAAAGTGATCTTGTAAAGGACTGCCCTTAAAACAAGAGCGCACCATAATGGCTTGTAACAGATTAGTGATTCTTTTGAGCCCTAATAAGCTAACCGCTACATCTATGCTCTCTACTTCATTTTTAAAACCAAACCAAGGGCTGTTAACAGCTGACATTAATATAGAAAATAAAGACACGTCTTGTTTGATTAGCTGAGTAAGAGTATCTAGTTCTAAGCGATCTGCTGCCATCAGATCCTGAATTTCCATCAGTACATCGGGTTTTGGCGGGATTACCAGTGCCTGAGTCATAATTATTTCCGTATGAAGCTTATTACGGGGCACTATACGCAAAGAAAAGTGTGACGAAAGTCTCTTTTTGTTGACAGATTGTTATTAAGTGTAAACTGTGACTTTCAATAAAAATGAGAAAGTAATCTTTGAAATCGGATTATTGTTTCAAACTTGGTTAGAATGGTGGTCTTCTATACCCCGCGTGAATGCTGGGCTGGTACAGCTATAAGGACCTTTCATGAGAGGCATGAGGAATGATTACGACCCCAATCAAGAAGTGGATTGGTCAGTCGTTAAGCAAATATGGCCTTATTTAACAGAATTTAAAGCCAGGGTTAGCTTGGCGTTGCTGTGTTTGTTCGCTGCAAAATTAGCCAGTGTGGGCATGCCTTTTATTCTCAAGCAAATGGTTGATGACCTTGATTCCAAGTTGTCGTCTACTTCCATTGCGTTTTTGTCCGTTCCTGTGGGTTTATTATTGGCTTATGGGTTTATTCGATTATCAAGCGTACTATTAGGTGAAATACGAGATACCTTGTTTGGCCGAGTCACTGAACGGGCCATGCGCCGAATTGGCTTAAAAGTATTTGATCACCTTCATAATTTGGATTTGGCTTTTCATCTAAATCGCAGAACCGGTGGTTTATCCCGAGACATCGAGCGTGGTACCACAGGTATCAGTTTCTTAATGCGCTTTTTAGTCTTCAATATTGTTCCTACTTTTTTAGAACTCTTTTTAGTAATGGGCATTTTATGGCAGCAATACCGATTTGAATTTGCCCTAATTGTTTTTGTATCTGTGGTGAGTTATGT
>CAJXIT010000369.1 GCA_913054055.1 uncultured Thalassolituus sp. | reverse complement strand
ATCACCCAAACTTGATCCATCTAAAATATACGCATCCCGTGCAAGGAAAACCCACTGACCACCTTGCTCAAAAAGGTCAGGAGCTCTAATGGCTTCAGAATAAATAAATCGTACGGTATCGGTATTTGTAAACTGAGTATTAAGAGCAAGACGCGGTGAGAAGTAATCACCATTTAAATCGTCTTTTTCGTACATACCACCGGCATTAAGTAAAAACAAAGAACTTAGTCGGTACTCCGCATTAATAAACAAACTAGAGTTTAGATTATCTGTATGACCTCCATTGTAGGTTTCAGATTCAAATTCATCTAATCGTAA
This sequence comes from uncultured Thalassolituus sp., assembly GCA_913054055.1. GTDB lineage: Bacteria > Pseudomonadota > Gammaproteobacteria > Pseudomonadales > Oceanobacteraceae > Bermanella. The sequence goes on along the minus strand of CAJXIT010000369.1, from coordinate 3,339 downwards.
TCGAGCTCCCATCACAGTACGCAGTCTGTCGTTCCACAACGACGTATGCTGGTATTCAATTTCAGTCTTGGTTTCAGTTAAGTCTTTGTTAAAGTCGCCACAGATTATGTCTCCGCCAGTAAGTGCATCTGCCGCATCCTGTGTTAAACAAGCATGGAAGTCTGTCTCACGAATAAATTTTTGCGAGTAAACTTGTACATGGGCACTTTGCTTCTGATTGAGTTCATAATTCACTTTAGTTTGTAAAAATATGTCATCGGCATAAATATCTTCAGGCGAATAGTAGGTAAGCTCACCGTGTAGTTCACGCTGCTCATTCAACCCAGTTTTATAACCGGCATGCCATTCCATACTGGCCTGACTAGAAAGTGGCGTGTATGTCGATAAGGTTGTGTAATTAGCTTGGATACCATCACGATTCTCTTCATTGCCACCAGCGGATAAAACATCAAACCCACTTTTTTGCTTAGAGCCAATTGTCCAACGAAACTCGGTTGAGCCAGCGCTATCTGAAATGTTCACATAACTATTTTTTACCTCACGCATCCCACCCGTGACTTTGGCTACCACACCTTTTTCACTTTGCGGGTGCTTAGTCATAATGTTAATGACACCTAAGTAGGAATTAGCCCCATAAGCCGCGGAGTTTGGCCCGCGAATCACTTCAATCCGATCAATATCCTCAACGGCCAAAGGAATATCCGCCCATTCCACTCGAGCTAGGCCCGGTTTAAAAACAGAACGCCCATCAATCAATACTTGCAGGCGACGATGTTCTGGTAGGTTTGTGCCGTGATAAGACACCGATGCGGTCTTTTCACTCACACCACTGTGGTAGGCCACCAACATGCCAGGAACCAGCCTAAATATCTCTTCAATGTCCTTGAAACCCAGGGCTTCTATTGTATCGGCTTCAATAATGGTGACAGATGCAGGGGCATCTAATTGGGATTGTCGCAAACGGGCAGCTGTTAACACCACAGGGATATCCATCCCCCCGATGTCGCTATCTGTTAAATTAAAATCGCCGTCCATGGCCGCTAATGTGTCAGTGCTTACTGGATTTGTGGATTCATCTGAGTAACTCAACCCAGTCGCCATCATGGCTGTCACAAATAAGCACTTTTTCACGGCAAGTTTGCGCATCAAAAAGTTTCTCTTAATTTTTAACCCTGCTTTTAGTAGGGCTATAGTGCTAGATATTATTCAGAAAGTATAACCAGTTCGCATTTTAACAACCACAGGTAATTAACATTTGGCCAGCATCCATTTTTAAAACAACTCCGTATCAGCTGTTTGAAAAATAAACACATTAAATGTAATGATCATCAACTTAGCTTCGTCTTGTTCAGGCAAATCCTTTCCATCTCGACTAGAATGAACCCAGAGATAGTTACCGGAGCATCATCATGGCATATCTGATTAAGCGTTCGCGTTTATGGCTGCCAATTGTTTGCTTAGCGCTTGGACTCCAAGCATACGGGCAGACAAATTCGGCATACCAAATCACTCACTACCAAAGCCAAGCCCGCTATCACTTTGGCCATGACCTGTTAGTGCTAGCCTTATCTAAACTAGACCAACCCTATACCGTCAATGCTTTTTCTGATTACCCTGTTAACGAAGCGCGGGGGGAAAAAATGCTGCTTGAAGGTAAATTTGATATCCAATGGTTAAGCACCTCTAGCTACCGTGAGTCTAAACTGGTACCGATCAAAGTCCCCATCTATAAAGGCCTACTAGGCTTAAGGCTTTTGTTGGTAACAAAAGAAAATAAAGAAAAACTCAGTCAAATACGGACATTAAAAGATTTACAGCAATACACAGGAGGCCATGGTAGTCATTGGGGTGACCTTCCTGTTTATGCTGCCAATCAACTGCCTGTGCATCCTCACGCGCAGTACGCTCCGTTGTTCCTGCAATTAGCGGATAATCGATTCGATTACTTTCATAGAGGCTTAAATGAAATTTGGGAAGAACAAGAAAAATATTCAGAACGGCTAGAGATTGCAGACGGTGTGATGCTTTATTATCCCCACCCTGTGTATTATTTTGTTAATAAAGACGATGAAACCTTAGCGGCCCACATCAAATCAGGGTTAGAAATAGCCTTAAAAGATGGTTCATATCGACGCCTGTTTTTAAAGCATCATGAAAGTATAATTAAAAAAAGTCGCTTAGATGAAAGGCAATTGATTCTATTAAAAAACCCAATACTCCCTAAAGGTACGCCAACCATAAATACACAATGGTGGCTACCGATCAAAAGTCAATAATTGATATTATGGCTAGAGAAAACCTTGCTGCACAAACACAGATCTTAAACTGTTCACAGGCATGCAACCAGACTGTAAATAAACGCGATGAAACGCCTTATCCAATTCAACATCAGATAGGGATTTTACGTTTTTAGTTTGAATCTCTTTTTTCAATTCCCAAACCATTCTATTGCCCGTTAAGTAACTAAGCGGGTAACTTTGCTCAGTGCTATACCAGTTCAATTCTGCTTGCACACGACCATCAGTAAACCCTGTTGCGGTCTTTAATAACTTAGCAGCGTTAACAAACACATCATCACTGTCAAAGTTCAAATCTAAGCCGACATCTAAATAACGTTTATTAGCCGTCATAAAATATAAGTCAATGCCCACTCTTGCTACTAGACGAGACATTTCACGCTTAGCAATAAAACGGACTTCATCGATTAATTCATCTTCAACATATCCCACATCCAACATGTAATCTTCTAGCATGGTGGTCCAGCCTTCCGCATGCTCATTGGCTGAGAATATTCTACGAATAAATGAAGGGTGAAGTGCTGCAGTAGCAAACTGTAAGTGATGCCCAGGGATCCCTTCATGTATCATCATCACCGGAATGCCCAACTCAGTATGTTCTGCTAGTTGGTCTGACTTAAGGGTTAAATACACTAAGCTGGTTTTTTTACCTTCCCTTAAGGCCAGTGGCGGCCACATGGCACCGGCAGGTATCACAGGTTCTAAAAAACTAGGGGTTTTCAGAATTTTAATGGTTTGCGACTGTGGAATCTCAAATAACTGATTATTTTCAATAAATTGATTAATTGAAGAGATTTGCTCGTTATAAATATCCAGTATAGAATCTAATTTTCCATTTTTAAGTGTTGCGGAAAATTGCTTGTTTAAAAACTCGTGTAATTGCTCTTGAGATGTATCAGAGGGCAGTTGATATTTTTCGCATAACCTAACCGATAAGTCCGTCAGTAAGGTTTGAGTTTCCCCCATAAAATCACGAGCCATATTAACCAACTGTTCAGGGGATTTATTAATCTCCCTTAATGCCAGCAATGCGTTAACCTTA
>CAJXIT010000368.1 GCA_913054055.1 uncultured Thalassolituus sp. | reverse complement strand
CAATTACATTGGCAAAACCCCTCACCAAAAACGCGCTTTGTATTTAACCGATACCTTGCGTGATAAAAATGGTGTGTCTAATTCACTTTCTGGAAAACTGGCTGAAATCCAACGTGCAGATTTGCCGGTGGACTTTTTAATCTGCCATCCAGATGCAGCATCAGAAGATCACCTTCATGTGGTGCGCCCATTGGCTAAGTTTAATATCCCACAATACCCAGACCAAGAAATACGCATACCAGACTTGATGGAAATTGCCCGCATCTTTTACGAGGGTGGCTACGATCGCATTGTATGCTCAACCGAAGGGCCAATGGCGCTGGTGTCCATGTTTATTAAAGAAATGTTTAACGTCAAAAGTTACTTCTTTATGCACACTGACTGGATGGACTTTATTAAAGCCACCACCGACCTTAATCAATATTCACAAGATCGAGTTCGCCGAGTGATTCGAGCGCTATACAACCGTTACGACGGTATCTTTGTCTTAAACAGCGATCACAAAGATTGGTTAACCGGATACGACATGCAATTGCCAAAAGACAATGTGCACTTAACGGCACACCATTCTTTACCTGTGGATTTAAACGTACCGCGCATTAAAAAATCTGAACTCATTCCAGGTGCCACTGACGATACCCCAGTGATGTTCATTGCATGCCGCATCAGTAAAGAAAAAGGCTTGTTTGATTTACCTGAAATCATTGAACGTGCAAAAGCCAAGGTCCCGAATCTGAAAATTGTCATTGCTGGTCAAGGCCCTGCCACGGATGAACTGAAACGCGCCTTACCCGATGCGATATTCCTAGGTTGGCAAACTAAGCAACAATTGTCTGCTTTGTATATGAGCCTAGATTTGTTCATATTCCCTTCTAAATTTGACACCTTTGGTAATGTGATCATTGAATCATTCGCCCATGGCATGCCTGCATTGGCTTACAACATGAAAGGACCAAAAGACATCATTCAACACGCTCACAATGGTTTTTTGGTGGACACCATTGAAGAAATGAGTGAATCCATTATTGAATTTTATACGGGAGACGTGAATCACAGCGCTATGAAATCCAATGCCATGCAGCGTGCTTCTGAATACCAAGCGGAGCCGATCATGCAGCAATTTTTATACAACATGGGATTAGACACCCCCGCCTTGTATAACAACCAAAGAACGGTGGCCTAATACATGAGCAGCATCAACAAACCCATTGCCACCTTAAGTAAACTCGAACAGCTTAATTTTTTAATGACCAATCGAATCCCTAGGCGATGGTCTACTCAGTTTATCGGTTGGTTCAGTAAAATACGCCACCCCTGGGTTGCTAAACTATCTATTTTTGTATGGTCACTGTTTGCCGAAGACCTGCGTTTAAAAGACGCTAAAAAAGAAACATTTGATAGCCTGCAAGATTGTTTTATTCGCGAACTTAAGCCTGGCTTACGTCCGATTGAGCATAGCCCTGACATTGTTACCAGTCCCTGTGACGCGATAATTGGCGAATGCGGCACCATTCAGGACAACACAGTATTGCAAGCCAAAGGCTTTCCTTATGAGCTAAATGAACTCATTCCTGACGGAGCATTATGCAGTAAGTACAAAAATGGCACTTACATTACCCTCAGATTGAAATCCAGCATGTATCACCGTTTTCATGCACCGGTAGATTGTCATGTTAACAAAGTGAACTACCTGAGCGGCGATACTTGGAATGTTAACCCCATAGCCCTTAAAAAAGTTGAAAAACTGTTTTGCAAAAACGAACGGGCCATCATAGAACTCGACACGCCTGACCATGCGGGCAGCATCACCTTGGTACCCGTGGCTGCCATCTTAGTAGCCAGCATGAAATTTCATTTTTTATCCGAACCATTGGATATGAAATACATAGGCCCAAATCATATTCGTTGCAATGCTGACTTCAACAAAGGAGATCAAATGGGGTATTTCCAACACGGCTCTACCATCATTGTATTTGCAAGCAAAGGCTATGAATTAGCTCAAGGCATAGAAACAGGTAAACGCATCAACATGGGCGAGGCTTTATTAACGGGCCATCAATCCCCTGCTTAATCAATTTACCTTAATTTTTTAACCCAAAAGGAAACAACATGAACTTTCTAGATGAACTAAGACAACAACGCTGGGACGACCATCGCTATTATCACCACAACCGCGTAAACCAGTTTTTACACCTGTTAAGCGCCTGCAGCTTTTTAGCAAGCTATGCATTGGTATTTTACTACCCTGCCGCTGCAGCATTAGTGGGCTGGTTATTAGCCATGACATTACGTCAATGTGGGCACTTCTTTTTTGAACCAAAAACCTATGACGAAGTGAACCAAGCCACACACGAACACAAAGAAAGCATCAAAGTGGGATACAACCTAAAACGCAAGGTGATCTTGATTGCTATTTGGGCCTTTGCTCCATTGGTATTGATCATTGACCCAACCTTTTTCGGGCTTTTAGCCGCTCATACAAGTGATGCAGGCTTAATTAACAACATTGCGATTTTATGGTTATACATTGGATTAGGCGCCATCGTATTCAGAACCGTACACCTTTTCAAATTAATGGGTGTACAATCCGGTTTAGTTTGGTTTACAAAAATTTTAACCGATCCATTCCATGATATTAAGATTTACAAGTCGTCATTTAAACACCTGCTAAAAGGTGACATGTACGACACCATGGATCACAACTGGTCAGCGAAATAAGCGACTATGATTTCATAGATGACTAAAACGATGCGGTGGATTAGTTTTTTTAATCCACCCATATTAAGTTAATACTCTTCTAAACTATCAAAACTTCTGATTATCTAACAACAAGGTTTGCAACCATCCGTTTCAACATTATTGATATTTCCGATAGGCGCTGGGAGGAATACCTGTCCACTGTTTAAATGTACGTGTAAATGGGCTGGTTTCTGAAAAACCCAACTGTGTACTAATCGATTCAATGGTCAAATCTGTATTCACCAACAGATCAATGGCTGCGTCTCGTTTCACTTGGTTTTTAATGGCCAAATAACTGATTCCCTCATTGGCTAAGCGCCGTTGCAATGTATAAGGCTTTAACTTCATGGTATTTGCCAATTCAGGTAAGGTGGGCATATCATCCAGTTTATTGCGAATCTCTGAAGCCACAACAGACGCTAAGTTATCTGCCTTGAAATCCATAACCAATAACTCAAAATTTGGATTTGTTAAGAACTTCTCTAAATTACTGAGTTTTTGCTGCACAGGTTTGTTTAATGTCTCCAATGAAAAGCGAATTTGTGTTTTGGCCTGCTTAAACAAAATGGGGGCTCCGTAAAACAAAAGACGATAGTCTTGAGCGTAAGTAGGTTTATTTGATTGAAAAAATCGATACGTGCAGTTTCAAAATAGCGAAAATAAACCACATTATTAACGTGCTGTAAGGCATCCATTTCTCCCCACGCCACCACAATTTGGGTGTTAATCGGGAATTGCTTGAGAAAGTTGTCCATAATAATCTCTAGTAGGTTTGCAGTTATTTAAACAGGTGTTTAACTTTTAGCCAGCATAACAGTATGTCTACCCAGCAACAAGCTAGGTTAAATTAAGGAAAGTCATGAGCAAGGTTTTAAGGGTTTTAGGGTTTATATGTGGTTTGAGCTTGGTTTGTAGCGCA
>CAJXIT010000367.1 GCA_913054055.1 uncultured Thalassolituus sp. | reverse complement strand
TAGGTAACCCTTTAAACAAAGGCTTCATCTTTTTCAGCTTGTGCTTCTAAGATGGCAGGTGGGTTAAAGCGCTCGCCATATTGCTCGGCTAATTGCTTAGCGCGCTGATAGAATTTACGCACACCGTATTGATTCACATATTGAATGGCACCTCCTGTCCAAGGGGCAAAACCGATACCAAAAATAGAACCAATGTTAGCGTCGCGGACACTGGTTAATACGCCTTCTTCGTAGCAGCGTAATGTTTCAATGGATTGTCTAAACAGAATACGCTCTTTGGCGTCTTCTAAAGAGATACTCACATCAGGTTTCACAAAATGCTCTACCAATCCTGGCCATAGTTTTTTCTTACCTTTTTCAGGGTAGTCGTATAATCCTGCCCCCGCGGCTTTGCCTTCACGTTTGAACTCATCAAGCATACGGTCGGTTACAGATTCTGCCGGACTAACAGGTAAATCTTTGCCTTCAGCTTGTAAACCTAAGCGAGTTTGTGATGTGACTTTACGGCTAAGGGCCATGGATACTTCATCTTGCACGGCAAGCGGGCCGATTGGCATGCCGGCTTGCAATGCAGCACTTTCGATAAATTGTGGGTGAATCCCTTCAGATAACATGGCCAAGCCTTCGCCCACAAATGTGCCGAAAGTACGGCTGGTGAAAAAGCCGCGGCTGTCGTTAACCACGATGGGGGTTTTGTTAATTTGTAATACGTAATCAAATGCACGGGCCAGAGTTTCGTCACTGGTTTCTTTACCTGTAATGATTTCTACCAACGGCATTTTGTCTACTGGGCTAAAGAAATGTAAGCCGATGAATTTAGCGGCATCTTGAGACGCTTCAGCTAAACCTGTAATGGGAAGAGTAGAGGTGTTGGATGCAAACACACCGCCTGCTGCCATGTGTACTTCAGCTTCTTGTGTGACTTTGGCTTTTAGTTCTTGGTTTTCGAATACGGCTTCAATGATTAGGTCGCAGCCTTCTAAATCCGATGCATCCGCTGTTGGTGTGATGGCGTCTAAAATGCTTTGCATTTTTTCTTCGGTCATTTGCTTGCGTGATACACGCTTTTTCAAAAGGTTTTCGCTGTAAGCTTTGCCTTTTTCAGCGGCTTCTAACGATACGTCTTTCAGTACAACTTCAATGCCACGAATAGCCGAAGAGTAAGCAATGCCTGCCCCCATCATGCCTGCACCTAATACGCCCACTTTTTTCGTGGTGTAAGCATCGATGCCATCTGGGCGTGAGCCACCGGCTTTGATTTCATTTAACTGAAACCAGAAAGTCCCAATCATGTTTTTAGAAATCTGGCCAGTTGTTAGCTCAACAAAGTAACGGCTTTCAATGGTGCAAGCTTGATCAAAAGAAACTTGTGCGCCCTCTACTGCGGCTGCCAAGATTTTTTCAGGGGCAGGGAAACAGCCTTTGGTTTTTTGACGCAAGATAGAAGGAATGATGGCCAGTTTTTGTGCAACCGCTGGATGAGATGGCAAACCACCTGGAATTTTATAACCTTTCACATCCCAAGGCTGTTGGGATTTAGGGTTGGCTTTAATCCAAGCTTTGGCTTTGGCCATTAGGTCGTCCACATCTGTGGCAAGTTCGTCAATTAGGCCAGCTTTAATGGCTTTTTCAACTTTAAGTTGCTTGCCTTCCATTAGGTACGGCAGAGCGTTTTCTAAACCTAGCATGCGTGTCATGCGTGCTACACCGCCACCGCCAGGTAATAGACCAAGTGTTACTTCAGGTAAACCTACGATGACTTTTTTATCGTCAAGGGCCACACGGTGGTGACAAGATAGGCAGATTTCAAAACCGCCGCCCAGTGCGGCACCGTTAATGGCGGCAACCACAGGAACGCCTAAGGTTTCAATTTTGCGTAAAGGGGCTTTGATGATTTCAACCATGTTGAAAAATGCTTCAGCGTCTTCTGGCTTAGCTGTGATCAACTCGTTTAAATCACCGCCAGCAAAGAAGGTTTTTTTAGCGGATGCGTAAATCACACCGCTAATAGAATCGATTTCTTTTTCGATGCGCTCAGCAATGGCTAGGATGGCTTCGCGGAAGTCACCGTTCATGGTGTTGGCGCTTTGCCCTGGCATGTCCATGGTGAGTGTGACGATATTGTCACTGTCTCGTTCAAAACGAATTGCGTCTGTCATAATAAAATCCTTAAAACTATCTACGTCGCTAATACGTCGTTATCTTTAATTTTTAACTCGTTACATAGCCCTGCTATGCGCCTCATTAAAATTCAAAGATGCCTTGTCTTAGCTTCCTCGATCACGTTTTTAGTTTATATATTCAAATAATTTAGTTTTGTGTTTTGAAATTAAACACGTTCAATAATTGTCGCGATGCCCATGCCGCCGCCTACACATAGTGTGGCTAGGCCGTAGCGTTTTTCAGTGCGCTCAAGTTCATCAACCAAGGTGCCTAATATCATGGCACCGGTTGCACCCAGTGGGTGACCCATTGCAATAGAGCCGCCATTTGGATTAATTTTTTCCCAAGGCACATCCAATTCTTTTTGAAACTTCATTACCACAGATGCAAACGCTTCGTTTACTTCATAAACGTCAATGTCTTGCGCGGTTAGGCCAGCTTTATCAAGGGCTTTTCTTGCGGCAGGGGCCGGGCCTGTTAACATGATGGTAGGATCGGTAGAGGTCAGAGCAACACTGACCACACGAGCACGGGGTTTCATGCCTAGCTCTTTACCGATTTTTTCGTTACCGATTAATACCAATGCAGCACCATCCACAATGCCCGAGCTGTTGCCCGCGTGGTGAATATGGTTGATCTCTTCCACTTGTGGGTATTTTAGTTTGGCTGTGTCATCAAAGCCCATGCCGCCCATCATTTGGAAAGACGCTTTTAAGTTGCTTAGGCCTTCTACTGTGGTTTCAGCACGAATGAATTCATCGTGATCTAAAATGGTGACGCCGTTTTGATCTGTTACAGGGATGCGTGACCGATCAAATTTACCTGCCGCTTGCGCCGCGGCTGCTTTTTTTTGCGAGTTAACCGCAAACGCGTCTACGTCTTCGCGGGAAAAACCTTCAAGGGTGGCGATTAAGTCAGCGCCAATGCCTTGCGGAACAAAATTGGTTTGGATATTAGTTGCTGGATCCAATGCCCATGCGCCGCCGTCAGAGCCCATTGGAATACGGCTCATGGATTCAACGCCACCGGCAACTACTAAGTCTTCCCAGCCAGATGCCACTTTCATGGCAGCGGTGTTTACGGCTTCTAAACCAGATGCACAAAAGCGATTCAGCTGCATACCGGCTACTTTTTCATCCCAACCTGCGGCCAGAGTGGCTGTTTTTGCTATGTCGGCACCTTGGTCGCCAACAGGTGTCACACAACCTAATACCACGTCTTCGATTTTGCCGGTGTCTAATTTTGGGTGACGTTCTTCTAGTGCCTTCATTAGGCCTACAACCAGAGAAACGGGTTTAACAGTGTGTAAAGAACCGTCTTTTTTGCCTTTACCGCGGGGGGTGCGGATGGCGTCATATATAAATGCGTCTGTGCTCATGATGTACCTTTTATTATCTTTATACGGCTAAATAGAAAAAGAGGCGCTAGCCTATTACGTGGTTTAACTTTAACGCTACAGGCGCTCGCTCACCAATGGCCAATTGTGCCGTTAATGTTGGCATT
>CAJXIT010000366.1 GCA_913054055.1 uncultured Thalassolituus sp. | reverse complement strand
CCGCAAAGAAGAAAAGCTAAAGAAGGTTCAAGCAGAAATCATTGAAGATGGCGGCAAAGCCAGTTTTTTTGTGTGCGATATTCGCGAAGAAGAGTCAATTAAAGCCACTGTAAAAGCCATTAAAGAAGCCCATGGCCCAATTTCTGGTCTGTTGAATAACGCAGGAGGGCAATATCCAGCGCCTCTTGCGGCTATTAATCAAAAAGGGTTTGAAACCGTTGTGCGAACCAATTTAGTGGGCGGTTTTTTGTTTGCTCGTGAAGTGTACACACAGTCCATGATCCGAACCGGTGGCAGCATTGTGAATATTATTGCTGACATGTGGGGTGGCATGCCGGGAATGGGACACTCTGGTGCGGCACGTGCGGGCATGGAAAACATAACAAAAACCGCTGCATTTGAATGGGGACAATCAGGTGTGCGTGTCAATGCCATTGCACCGGGTTGGATTATTTCTAGTGGTATGGATACCTATGACGGTATGGCAAAAGCCATGATTCCAAAACTCCAAGAAGCGGTGCCATTATCAAGAATGGGTACCGAATCAGAAGTCAGCAGTGCGGTTGCTTTTTTATTAAGTGAAGGCAGTGCATTTGTCAGTGGAGCAACGTTAAGAATTGATGGTGCCGCGTCACAAGGCACGCGCATTTGGCCATTGCCTAAAGCAAAAAATAATCAAGCGTATAACGGATTTCATCGTGCAGTGATGCCTGACGTATTAAAAGAAGCCGACAAGAAAGGGGAGGCGTAATCATGCCAATGATTGAAAGCCAAATTGATGTTCATGGTGTCGATTTTAAATCGAATGTTGAATCAATGCAGGCATGCATTGAAGAGTTTCGCGCCATCGAGCAAAAAGTCATTGATAAAGAGCTCGCCAGCAAAGAAAAATTTATCAAGCGCGAGAAACTATTACCCCGTGAACGTTTAAATCGTTTATTAGATCCCGGTTCACCTTTTTTAGAATTAATGGCGCTGGCCGGCTACAAAATGCACGACGATAAAGACGGCAGTGGTGCCGGCGGTGGTGTGATTGCGGGCATCGGATACGTTGAAGGCATTCGAAGCATGATTGTTGTTAACAATTGTGCAATAAAAGGGGGAACCATTTCTCCGGCTGGCCTAGATAAATCATTACGTATTCAAGAAATTGCACAAGAAAATAATTTACCCGTTGTCAGTCTGTCAGAAAGTGGCGGTGCAAACTTAAATTACGCAACCGATGTGTTTGTTAAAGGTGCCCGTGCTTTTGCCAATCAGGCGCGTATGTCAGCACAAGGCCTGCCACAAGTAACGGTAGTTCATGGCAATGCAACAGCAGGCGGCGCTTACCAACCGGGGCTGTCAGATTGGGTTGTATTGGTGCGCGGTAAAGCCAAGATGTTTTTAGCCGGCCCACCGTTGTTGAAAGCCGCCACAGGAGAGGTGGCCACGGATGAAGAATTAGGCGGCGCAGAAATGCACGCGCAAACAGCCGGCACAGCCGAATATCTGGCCGAGAATGATTCTGACGGTATTCGCATTGCTCGCGAAATCATGCAAAGCATTCCTTGGAATGAACAACTAACCGATTCTTCAGTATTGAAACCGAACTTATATGCCCAACCACTTTATTCACCCGATGAACTCATGGGTGTGGTACCGGCAGATAGCAAACGTCCGTATGACGTGCGTGAAATTTTAGCGCGCATTGCAGATGGGTCAGAATTTCTAGATTTCAAAAATGACTTTGATCAGCAAACGGTGTGTGGTCGCATTAAAATCGAAGGTCATGCTGTGGGCATTATTGGTAACAATGGTCCCATTACACCAAGCGGTGCAGCAAAAGCCGCACAGTTTATTCAATTGTGCGAGCAATCTAATACACCCTTGCTATTTATTCATAACACAACGGGCTTCATGGTAGGGACACAAAGCGAACAAGCGGGTGTCATTAAACACGGTTCTAAAATGATTCAGGCAGTGGCCAATGCCCGCGTGCCTAAAATCAGTATAAATGTAGGGGGGTCATACGGTGCGGGTAACTATGCCATGTGCGGTCGTGGATTGGACCCTCGATTTATTTTTGCATGGCCAAACAGTAAAACTGCGGTAATGGGTGGCGCGCAAGCGGGTAAGGTTTTACGTATTGTTGCTGAAGAAAAGCAACTGAAAATGGGCATGACACCGGACCCTAAAATGTTAGATACCATTGAATTAGCCACCGCTCAAAAGCTGGATGCGGGTTCTACCAGTTTGTTTGGAACGGCACGTTTATGGGATGACGGCATTATCGACCCTAAAGATACTCGCCGTGTTCTTGGCTACTGCTTAAGTATTTGTAAAGAAGCTGATGCTAGAAAACTGCAAAGCAACTCTTTTGGTGTTGCTCGATTATAAGTCATAACCCTAGAGGCTAGCCTCTTAATAGATATTCATAATTTGTATAGTTTTAAGGAAATAAAAAAATGATCATTACACACGAGCACAACGAATTTCATCGCACGGTTAAAAACTTTGTAGAAAACGAAATTAACCCGAATGTGGCCGAGTGGGAAAAAGCAGGTTTATTCCCGGCCCATGAAGTATTCAAAAAAATGGGTGACCTTGGTTTATTGGGTATTAACAAAGAAGAAGCTTACGGGGGCTTAGGCCTGGATTACAGCTACAACATGTATGCGGCTGAAGCATTAGGTTATGCCAACTGTGGCGGTGTGCCTTTGGCCATTGGCGTGCAAACGGATATGGCGACACCTGCAATCGGTAAATTTGGTAGTAAAGAGCTTAAAGAACAATTTTTAGCACCTGCCATCGCTGGTGAATACGTTGCTTCTATTGCAGTTTCTGAAACCGGTGCAGGCTCTGATGTTGCTGGATTAAAAACCACGGCAAAAAAAGATGGTGATGACTACATCATTAACGGTTCAAAAATGTGGATCACTAATGCGCAGCATGCTGATTTTTTCTGTGTGTTAGCCAATACCAGTGATGACAAACCTCATAAAAACAAATCATTAATTGTTGTGCCTGCAAACTTACCCGGCGTGAGTGTTGGAGAAAAAATTGACAAGATTGGTATGCGTTGTAGTGATACATCACCGGTTTTCTTTGATGATGTGCGCGTTCCACAACGCTACCGTATCGGTGCAGAAGGCACTGGTTTTATGTTGCAGATGCTTCAGTTTCAAGAAGAGCGCCTATGGGGAGCAGCAAGCGGCCTAATTACATTGGATCGCTGTGTTGAACAAACCATTGAATACGCAAAAGAGCGTAAGACGTTTGGGCAGCCGCTAATTAATAATCAATCTATCCATTTTCGTTTAGCTGAATTGCAAACTGAAATTGAATGCTTAAGAGCACTGACTTACCGTGCAGCTGATTTAATGATGGAAAAGAAAGACGTAACCAAGCTTGCCTCTATGTGTAAGTTAAAAGGTGGCCGTTTGATTCGTGAAGTAGCCGATAGTTGCCTACAGTACTGGGGCGGCATGGGCTTTACAACTGACAACCCAATTTCACAGGTTTACCGTGACGGTCGTTTGGCGTCTATCGGTGGTGGTGCAGATGAGATCATGTTGGGCATTATTTGTAAGTTCATGGATACACTGCCAAAGAAAGCAAAATAGCTTTAAAAATATAATTGGCAGGTAGGGTTTTTAAAACTTATCTGTCGAGCGACCCTTTAGATTTTAT
>CAJXIT010000365.1 GCA_913054055.1 uncultured Thalassolituus sp. | reverse complement strand
CACTTTTTTCGCTGTCTACCTTAATTGAACCGCCTAGGCTTAGTTCGAGGCTCCAATTGCCTTTTCGCCATAGATTCCCTTGAATCAAATTACGATCAATGGTGATTTTATCACTTCGATACCTAAGATAAGGAAACGGTAAATAGTAGGTTTCAGCCTCATCGCTACCGATATAATGAGGCACATTCGTCACCGCGCCACCAATGCCGACCTCTAACCCTGCTTGGGTCACAGACGGCAGAATTAAGCCAATAAAAAGTAAAATTCGGAACATAATGGGTATAAAAACTCGTCTACACTGAATAAAAAGATAAATGCCGAGTGATACTATGAAACTCAGTAAGATAATGCAAAGCCGAGTTGTGACTGTGGACATGGACAGTTCCCTCTGGGAAGTCAAAATGATCTTTGACAACACCAAATTCCACCATTTATTGGTCACTGAAAATGACTTAATAGCCGGCATTATCAGTGATAGAGACTATTTGAAAGCGGCCAGCCCTAATCTTGGTAGTGACACTGCTAGCAGCAAAGATTTAGCAACACTCAATAAGCGAGCCCATTTAATCATGAGCCGAAAATTACATACGCTCACCTCAGATCACTCCATAGTGGATGCCATTGCTTTATTTAATCATCAAAATATTTCTTGTATACCCATCATAAATGCAGATCGCAAAATTGAAGGCATTATCAGTTGGCGAGATATCATGAAAGTCATGTACAACAAGCTAAACACGGGGAAGTCTGATTGAAGGTTTCCCTATTTATCATTTATAACAATCTGAATAGCTAAATTGTAAAAAGATACCAGCGCGCTCCCTTCGCAACTTTCAAACAAGCCACTCACTCTTGTTTATGACCGTGATGTCTTAACTTGAGACAGAAAGCAAAACACAAATGAAATGTATCATACCCGCACAGGCGGGTATCCACTTCAAAGTTTACAATCAGCGCTTTTTACCTTTAGCAGGCGGGCGAGATTTAGAGTTGCCCTGAGGATTTTTTGCGGGTGGCCGACCGGAAGGTTTTCCAGTTTTGCTCTTCGAAGTGTTCCCTTGCTGACTTTTCCCTGGTGATTTTTGGCCCTGTCCATTTTTTCCAGAATGAGACTTACCTGAGGATTGTTTCTTAGAATCTTCACTAGGCATTTTTGGCAAACCATTATGCTGAGTTTTTGCCGTAAACGACTTTTTCGGGCGGCCAGATTTATCAGGTACGTATTTTTTACCCGCACGTCGCGCATCTTTTTCTTTGCCAGACTCGGGTGGCACAAGATGTTTTGGACCGCGACCAATTAAATGGGACTTGCCCATTTTCAATAGGGCTTTACGCAATAATGGCCAGCCTTCAGGGTCGTGATATCGCAAAAATGCTTTATGCAATGCACGCTGCTCTTTATTTTTTGCAGTAAAAACAGGCTCAGAATTTTTCGATTTAATGGGCTTTAATGGATTACGCTCGGTGGCAAACATGGTACTGGCCGTGGCCATTGGACTGGGGTAAAAATTTTGAACCTGATCCACTTTAAAGCTATTTTCTTTTAACCATAAAGCCAAATTCATCATATCTTTATCGGTGCTGCCCGGGTGAGCACTGATAAAATAGGGAATCAAATACTGCTTTTTACCCGCTTCTTTTGAGTATTTTTCGAACATGGCCTTAAACTTATAATAAGTGCCCATACCCGGTTTCATCATTTTGGTTAGCGGCCCATCCTCACTGTGTTCAGGGGCAATTTTTAAATAGCCTCCCACATGGTGAGTCACCAATTCTTTTACGTATTCAGGGTCTTCAACCGCTAAGTCATAGCGCAACCCTGACGCCACAGCGATGTTTTTTACACCATCAATGTTACGTGCTTTTCGATACAACTGAGTGGTGTGACTGTGGTCCGTTTCTAAGTTGCTACAAATGGTTGGGTACACACAACTTGGACGACGACAATTTTCTTCAATCACTTTTGATTTACAGTTTAGGCGATACATATTGGCCGTGGGCCCACCTAAATCAGAAATATTCCCAGTAAACCCTGGGGTTAAATCTCGAATATTTTCAATTTCATTTAATATGGATTTTTCTGAACGGCTTTGAATAATGCGCCCTTCGTGTTCAGTAATCGAACAAAAGGTACAACCACCGAAACAGCCACGCATAATGTTCACACTAAAACGAATCATGTCATAGGCAGGAATTTTGGCTTTTCCGTAGGTAGGGTGAGGCACGCGTTTATAAGGCTGTTCAAATACCCAATCCAATTCTTCCGTACTTAAAGGAATCGGTGGTGGATTCATCCAAACGTCGTTACGACCATGGGCCTGAACCAGCGCCCGGGCATTACCGGGATTGGTTTCTTTATGGAATACACGGTCTAAATGGGCGTATAAAGCCGGATCTTTTTTCACTTGATCAAGGTTGGGCAAACGAATGTAACTTGCCTCTGGATCCGTTTGACGCATTTGTGAATGAGGCACTATTTGAATCACTTGTGCGCCTTCTTGCTTAAGCTCCTGATCTTTTTTTTGCTCTTCAAGATCGATCATTTCGTAGGGGCTTAAATGTTTCTTGATGGGCCCAGGCTGGTCTAATTGAGTACTGTCGATTTCAATCCAATCATGAGGCAACTGCTTTTGTAAAAAGCCGGTGCCGCGAACATCTTTGATCTCTTGAATTTTTTCGCCATTGGCTAAACGATGGGTCACATCCACCAAGGCACGCTCAGCATTCCCATAAAACAGCATATCTGCGGTGCTATCCAATAACACACTGCCACGAATCCGGTCTTGCCAGTAATCGTAATGACTTAAACGGCGCAAACTGGCTTCAATACCCCCAACGATAATGGGCACTTCTTTCTTATAGGCTTCACGTAATCTTTGAGTATAAACCGTCACTGCACGATCAGGGCGTTTCCCCCCTTCATTACCTGGCGTATAAGCATCATCATGCCGTACCCGCTTATCAGCGGTATAGCGATTAATCATGCTATCCATATTGCCCGCTGATACACCAAAATATAAATTGGGCTTACCAAGCACCTTAAAGCTTTCAATATCCGTCCAATCTGGCTGACAAATCAACCCAACTCGAAAGCCTTGAGCCTCTAAGGTACGACCAATCACTGCCATACCAAAACTAGGGTGATCCACATAAGCGTCACCACACACTATGATCACATCACAGCTGTCCCAACCTAATTTATCCATCTCTTTTTTAGACATGGGTAAAAATGGCGCAGGAGTTAAATCATCGCGAAACTTGGGAAACGTACGGATATCTTGCGGCAGGGCCTGAATAGATACTGCTTTTTTAGGGGAAACAGGCATAAGTAAAGGGTACTAACTAAGGATGGGGTAATTGTACGCTGATACTGATGAATTAAAAACCATGGCATGTTTATGGGTTAGCTTGGCTTGGGTATTTGATATAGGTTTGAATGTTAGCTGTGGCAGGGGCATTTTGCAGCGGCGGTCTGCGCGCGCGTTTACCCCAGAATTTGTTCTGAATCATCCATCACTGTCACTCCCTTTGGCCACAATTAACAACCAAATCAACTTGGTCGCCAATAGACTCCCCTTATTCGTCGTACACACTCAAGAATTAATGAGGATAAATCCACAACTGGGTGTCATGGATATGCAAATCATTAATATGAATTGCCCCTAAGCTGCCC
>CAJXIT010000364.1 GCA_913054055.1 uncultured Thalassolituus sp. | reverse complement strand
CGACGCTCTTCCGATCTCCGCTAGGGCTAATGTCCAATTGGTTTTGAAATAAGATATTACCTTTTTCATCAATGTCTACTTTCACAATCCCATTATTAGAAAAGGTAGTACTGTTAATTTGTGCTTCAATTTCAGCAATTAAATCTGCACCACTGGTATAGGTGCCTGTTAATTCAACATTAAATGTACCCTGACCTGGTACTTCAAACTCATAGGTATAAGGCCCGCCTTCCGTAAAGTCATACCCTTCGTATTTATTTAAAGGCTTTGATGATACGGCTCCCGTAGGTTTGAGGTAAATATCTTGTGCATTTGATACCGAAATACTATCTCCATGATCTCCTTGGAATTCAATAGAAAGATCTTCACCGTTTAATGCCGTGATAGTTAACCTAGAACCATCACTTTGTGCGACAATTCCCATATCTTGAAAGTCAAAATTAGCATTAATACGATCGGCCAAATAATCTGAAGTAATGGGGTTTGGAACCTCTTGCGGATAATCTAATGCGTATTTCACTTGTCCACTTGGTAAAATATCTGTTAATTCCACGCCATTTAAATACAATTTTTGCTCTAAAAAACCAGCAGGGTCATCGGTAAAATTGGTTAATTGAATACTGGTTCTAGCTGAAGCAGAAATCCCTGCTTGATCACTTAAAATACGTGCGGTTTCTTTTGCAGATGTATCTGCAGGAATGGTTAAAATTCCCCGACTGTCTAAACCACCGTTCACCAAATCAGGGTCTTGAATATTAATCCGAGCCGGAAAAAAGCCATTACCAGGTGTTTCAAATACGGCATTATAATCTTGATAAAAAGCCGACGCAGGTAAATAGCCACCCAAACTCGTGACAGCAGTTTTACCTTCATCTTTTGGTAATAAGTCATTCACAACACCCGCCACATAATTTTGATTCATGATTGGCGGAAATAACGGAACAGGATTAGCAGGATCCGAGTTATCAAGGACATCAAAAGTGCTATCACTAGTAAATTTTACTAATAAAGGGGGGGTCAACTCACCTGGTACATCAAATGATGGTGTGTCCATATCATATACCACACCTGAGCTAATGTTTGCCTGCCCTTGATTACCCACATCAAAATCTGTCATTACAGCTGTTGCTAAAGCCAGTTCTTGAGGGATTTTAATATCCAGCTCAATATCCCTTGCAGCATTACGAGTAGGCATCACATAAAATGTGTCGTTAGCATCAAACGTTCCTGCTTCAAATGTCAGATCAAAACCATTAATATTGAAACTTTCTGGGTATTCACCACTTAATGCACTGGTAAGCATTTCTTCACCGTCGCTGACGCGAGTGACACGAAAGGTATAATCATTAGGCCCTATGAATTCAATTTCATAATCACTGTCGGTCAATTGATTGGTATCGGTAACATAGACACCGATCACTCTGTCATTAGGCTGTTCATTATCCGCATTACTGATGACTCGTTGATGGGCAATAATGGGGTCATTCACATCTGAGAAAAATAAGTCACCCCGTGTGCCATTAATATCAATACCCAACATGTGCTGGTTATTAATTTCAGATTGCAGCGCCATGGACACTCGACCCAACTGATTTATGACAGGGTCTAATACCTCTTTTCGGTAATCTAATAAACCACCTAACTGCCCACCGGAAATTTCTTTTGTGATTTCTTGTACCACTCCGTTTCGTTCATACACAATGGCATCACGGGTGGGATCATTTTCACTTGGTTGAGTTTTTATGGTGTTAAAGTCATTGCCTACTACAAGAGGTTGTCCATTACCAATAAACACATTTAATTTATCACCATCTTGAACCACCGTATTGATACTCACTAGTTCAGATAATTCTTTAAGTGCTAAATCCCGCTTATCCAATAAGTCATTTGGCGGATTACCATTGGCGCTAGATTGAGCAAAAGATATTTGCTCGTTTAATTCTGAAATGGATTCAGCCAATGTGGATATTTGCGTGGTTAAAACCCCTAATTGGCCATTCACAATATCATTGGAATCCATTAATCGATCATTAATAGAATGAAAGCGATCAACCAAGCCTTGTGCTTCACTAATCACCACTTGTCTTGCAGGTAATGAACTAGGATCATCAATGGCTGCTTGAAACGAACCAAACATATTCTCAATACCTGGTTGAATACCAGTACTAGGGTCCGCCAATAATTTATCAATTTGTTCCGCATTACTGGATAAGGTTTCAAAATAATTATATGTGGTGGTGTCTTTTTGTAATTGCCCCACTAAAAACTCATCATAAATTCGACGAACATTATCAACACTGGCACCTGCACCTATCCACACACCGCCTTTAAATTGTGGCGTGTTATTAACAATGGTGGCGTCTTGACGGCTGTAGCCTTCGGTATCCACATTTGAAATATTGTGGCCCGTTACTGTCAAAGCAGTTTGATGAGCTTTTAAGCCAGATATCCCAATATTTAAAATATCCGTCATATTAGCCTCGGCCTACATTGTTAATGGCGGCTTGTGCTGACTGTCCTGACTGTGCACTGAGAATATTGTTCAGCAAGTCTCCTGATGCAATGCGCTGAATTTTCTTCGCATAATTAGGATCGGTTGCGTATCCACCGTTCTGTAAACCTTCTGAATACCCTTTAATACTACTGCCTTGATTCACAGCTTCTTCGTAACGGCTGCTATTCTTCACAAACTTAGCATAATCCTTAAGGCTGTCTTCATATGAATCATAAGAACGAAATGCTGCAATTTCTTTTTGTGCAATACCGTTTCTATACTCTAAGGTACTGACATTGGCCGCTGCACCATTCCAACGTTTATCCGATTTAATGCCAAATAGGTTATGGCTGTTTTTACCATTAGATTCATGAATTATGTGTTTTCCCCAGCCGGTTTCTAACGCCGCCTGTGAAATAATGGCCTTCGGTTCTACCCCCATTTCTTTGCCTACTTTTTCTGCAATTGGCCAAATGGCCTGCACAAATTGCTCAGGGCTTTCAAATCCAGACTGCTTAGATACTTGATCTAATTTAATGACATTATTATTCACAGGGGCTGCCTTAGTTGGCTTCGCTTCTAACGCTTGTGCATTAATCCCAGGCTGGCTTTCAGCTGGAGAAGTCATAGGCAACACTTCTGCTTTAACCTTTGGTATATCATTGATTGGTGCCACTTGATTGCCAGTGAATTGTGGTAACGCCATGGCCGGTTTCATGGTAGAGAATGGATTAGGCCCACGATATTCATTAATGGGGATAGCCTTAGGTGGTTGATCAAAATCCGTTTCCCCTTCCACTTTAAACTGGTCTTTTAGCTGACGGTAAATACTATCCGCCAAACCAATGCCCTTTCCTTGGCTCATTGAAAGCGCCAATTGATCATCAAACATCTGGCGGTAAAATTTACTTTCGTTGCTGTTTAACGGGTTGTCTTCTTCAAACACAGAGTTTGCATCACGCATGCTTTTTAGCATCATGGTGACAAACATGGATTCAAATTGCTGAGCCACTTGCTTTAACGCTTCCTCCAGCTTCATATCAACTTGCTGATGCTGTTCTATTTGCTCTTTTGAAGTCTGTTGCTCTTTCGCTAACTGTTGCTCTAGATCTGCTTTTAACGCTGCTATGCCTTCAACATCAGAAGTTAATTTCGTTACTTTTTCTGATTCTACTTCAAGAGACTTTTCTAG
>CAJXIT010000363.1 GCA_913054055.1 uncultured Thalassolituus sp. | reverse complement strand
GTTGAACGTTTGACGCAATATCACATAGCGTCGTTTTTAGGGATAACACCTGTTTCCCTTTCTAGGCTTAGGAATAAGCATTCGAAGTAGAGTGATGTCAAATCTTATAAATTGATAAACTAATCTGCATCTTTAATACATTGACGCACTAAGCGGGCGACCGAATATGGAATCAATGATTTTATCAGAACAAGAAAAGCAGAAATTGGGAATGTTAATCGAACCAATTTTTGTAAGTGTGATATTTTATAGGGTTGTTTGTAATGCGAATGGATTTAAGGTGAATTGATGGCTAAGTTTCTTTGGTTATTTATAGCGTTTATAGTTCCAAATACTGTGTTTTTATATGTGTATTATAATCTTATTGGGTGTTCACATAGTGTTAACGATATAGTTAAGTCCAAGGTGAATATTGTAGCTTCAATGCCTCATGATAATTTATGCTTCTCTTCTTTGTTGATAGTTATATGGATTACTTTTTTACCTGCTCTGTATATATGGTGGTATTACTATTTTCTTCGCTTTAATCCTCCGTTGGTACAAACTTCTAGATTGAAGATTATTATTGCTGTTTTTGCGATGCATATGCTTTTTTTTCTAGCTTTGCAGATTGATTTAGAGTCTGCTTCTAGAAGGAATTATGGCTTTGTTTCAGTGTTAACAAGTGAAAAATATTTATTTTTAGTTTTTTTTAGTGTTCCGTTTTGTTTTTTGTCTGTGTTAGTTGGTCGTATATTTTATTTTTTAAGAAAGGGTGTTTGAAATGGGTGCTAATGAATAAAATCAAGAATAAATACCAGTGTCCCTTTATCGGCTTAGAGATAAACACTGAAGTAGAAATGTAAAAAACGTTTCTTTAAGTACTCCTGTTCCTTAATAAAAATTCAATCTTTGTTTGAATGTTGAAAGCGCCGATAGGCGCTTTTTTATTGCCTGTAATTTATTAGCTAATAGGCTAAAACGGTCTAATACAGGCTTAGTTTTTATCGTGATAAATAGTAAAAAATGAATCTAATTTGTGCATAAATCCTAGAAAAAGTTACCCCATTCACAAGTTAATATATTGGGATTTTAGTACCCCACACTTTCATTGAATAACATTAATCGCCTATATACGATCTAGCGCCCAATAATTACATAACACAGGAAGTAAAATATGTTGAAGCGCTACAGGCTTTTAATCGAACTTAAAAAAACATTGGCCATGCTGGTTGGTATTCTTTCTTTAGGGGTTGCGTCTGCATACGCAGAGCCAATCGATAATGGTACCTACACCAGTAGGACTGGCTTGACCTTACTGAGACGCGAGGCATCTCTTACGACAGAATCATTGCTGCCACACAAGACCCAAGCAACAGTCTATACGGCTGGCGTTTAGCAACGGGCGAAGAGTTTGATGCCTTAATGCAAGACTTTGGTTTCACTTCAAGTACGGCTTGTAGTTCTGGTTTAACCTTTTGCGATTATTACGAAGAAGACACCAGTCCCGTTAATGCGGCCATTTCAATGCTGGGCGATACCTATGTTGATGCGTTGAATGGCACAGAAAGCTCGATCACCAATGGAAATGGTTATGCATGGGGGCTGTTAGCAGATGAATACAGCGAAGGTTACCATCACTCAGCCATGATCCTTGATTCGCTGAACGGTAACGAAGCACAAGACCAGGTTCAAAGTCACTGGGGGCACATCAATCCTGACTATATTAATAACGGAAATGCTGGTGCATTTTTAGTAAAAGGCACGTTACAACAGCCGTCTGATTTACTGTCACTTGAAGACTTTGTTAACGAACTGTCAGAAATAGATACAGCATTCACCGTAGCTTTATTAGACCTAAACAAATTCAGACACTTTAAAAATCATTACGGTGACGTTCAAGCTGATGAACTAATGGCTGTCTTTACTGATTTAATTCGCAAACACATCAATGCTGACTCTGATTTTGCTGCTCATATCCGTGGTGATAACTTTGCCGTAGTGATTCAGCAAGAAAATTGGCAGTCAGTTTTGAGTGCATTATTTACTGAGTTTGATCAGCAAGCAGTGAGTTTTTATTCAGCAGCAGATCAAGAACAGGGCGGCATTACAATTACCAATCGCTTTGGCCGTGAACGCTTGATTGATTTTGTAAGTGTTTCAGGTGGTGCAATCACCACAAACAATGACAACTTAATACCGTTCAAATTGTTGCTGAAAGGCCTAAAGGGGTTAAATTACAGCACAAAACTTAAAAAGGCACTTCGCATGGTGCACAAACAAGGCAGTGATATTTCACTTCTAACGATAAATGAAGAAGGGCAGTTCGAAACTTTAAGTTTGAAATAAGACTATACAGCTTTGGTGGATTACGTAATTCGCCATGGCTCATTTCTAATACCACCCTACGTATAAACAAACTGCTTATATGTAGGGTGTATAAGCGCATTCAAAATATTAACCAATTTTAAAATGTATATTGCGCGTCATACACCATTGTTTCGTCTTACCTGAATAGGTTGCTTGATGCAGCCCCTTACCTTGACCGTAACCAAACCCGTACACTGGACCAGCGGTTAATAATCAACGCGGCAAAAATCAAGCTGCAGCCTAATACTTGTAACCCCGACATTCTTTCATTAAACCATGCTGCTGCGATCAGTGCCGTCCAAATAGGCTCTAAAATCATAATAACCGCCGCATGGCTGGGTGTGGTTAAACCCTGTGCGTAGGTTTGCAATAAAAAGCGCGCCGACGTGCCAATGATTGCGCTTAATAATAACCACTGAATCATTGAGCTTGTGGTTTGCATTGGCCATGTCTCTACAAAGGCCGAAATGATGATTGCCATGCACCCTACAAAGGATAAAGAAATTGCCGTGAGTGCCGCCGCAGGCATTCTTGCGGCCGCTCGGCCATTTAAGATAAAGGTAAGGGATAATAAAAGCGCAGACGCAAAAAAGAAGGTTTGACTGGCTTCTGGTTTAAAGCCGTTTTCTAACGATAAAAAAGCTAGGCCAATAAATGCAATGGGTAGGGCGATCCAGTTGCTGCGCGATACTTTATCTTTAAAAAATAAATAACTGATGGGTGCCACAATAATCGAAGCAATACTGGTAATAAACGCACTTTCCCCAATATTTTTTGAATAAAATAACCCGAAGATCCATAAACACATGGACATGCCAAATAAGATGCCTACCTGAGTGGATGCAATCCACTGCTTTACATTAAGCCCGGTTAAAGATGACTTGCTAAAAAGCGCAAGGAATACACCGGCCAATAAAAAACGAGTGCCAATAAACAGCAAGGGCGGCATTTCAGTTAACGCTTCTTTAGAAAACATCCAGCTGACTGCGGCCAGCAGGGTTACGATAATCAGTAGGATATCGGCTTTAAGAGAATGTGTGTTCAAGAGGCTGGCCTGGCGGTGTGGGGTGGATTAAAAACCATTAAAGGCAGGCATCATACGCTGATTTTTTTGTATTTATATGCTTGTAGTATGGGGGTTATTGGATAAGTCTGTTTCAGTTGTGGGTTAGTGTATCAGTGCTTTGGCCCCTTGATTGGTGTTCGGTTTATACTATGCCGGTTTGATTAAGTAATCTGCCCCCCTTGATCAGAATATTATGATATGTTTTTTTAGAGTTCTTAGGTTCTAGTGTTAAGTTCGGGTGATTTGAATTATATTTTTCTAATAATTTTAAGCTCTGAAATGTTCT
>CAJXIT010000362.1 GCA_913054055.1 uncultured Thalassolituus sp. | reverse complement strand
TGATCATAAGCAGAATTTATTGTTCACCAATTAATCTAAATAAACACAAGCGGTTAGTGATGACATCATAGATAATAACCGCATGGAATTTAATCATAAAAATCTACCTACGGATCCCGGCGAGTTGCAATTACTGGTGCTGAAATTACAGCAAGAGTTGCAAAGTAAAGATGCGCGATTAAACTTTCTCGAAGAACAATTTCGCTTAGCCCAGCAAAAGCAGTTCGGCAAAAGTGCCGAGGGTCATCCCGGCCAAGATGAGCTGTTTAATGAAGCCGAAGTAGAAGTAGAAACTGAAAAATTTGAACCTGAAGAGGTTGTCCAAGACATCAAACCCGCGCGTAAAAAGCCGGTGCGCAAACCGTTACCCACAGATTTACTCCGTGAAGTGGTTACCCATGACATTAATGCCGCAGATAAAGTCTGCAACTGCTGTGGCGGTGATTTGCATCTAATGGGGGAAGAAAAAAGCGAGAAGCTCGAGTTTGTGCCAGCCCAAGTGAAGGTTATCGAACACGTTCGGCTTAAATACAGTTGTCGAGCTTGTGACAAACATAGCACACAAGTGAAAATTCACATTGCCCCCGTGCCGGCCAGCCCCATCCCTAAAGGCATTGCCACAGGGTCTTTACTCAGCCAAATCATCACAAGTAAGTGGCGTTGTTGATCAAATCAGAGCCCTAGACGCAGCTACCCCAAGGATTGTACCTAGTTAGGCAGCTTGTTTCCTAATAGGCATACCTAGCCCTATGACTTTGTTCATCGCTTTTACGCCCGCTAAAGCTTCGCCTACCTGAGCGTTATAATCTCGAAGGCTAAGTTTAGGACTAATCAACTGCTTATATCGATACATCGCTGTCTCAGAGAGCGACCTTACGTGGTAATCATTATCCTGTTTCCATTCGGCTAATCGATTAGCTTTGAGCGCTTTAACGGCTTCATTTCTCGGGTGTCCCTCCTCCCAATACCCTGCATTACATCTAGGTTGAATAGTGGGCTTACAACCCTTTCGTTTGAGTAGTTTATGACATGCCTTTGTGTCATAGGCACCATCAGCGGAGACTTGAGCGATATGTCTTCTCAACGGGTTGAGCAATGTGGGTAACACTTCATTATCGGCAACGTTAACCAGAGTAACTTCAGCTGACACAATCTCATGCGTATTACTATCAACTGCCAGGTGTAGCTTACGCCAAGTACGGCGCTTTTCTTTGCCGTGCTTACGGGTTTTCCATTCACCTTCACCGTAAACTTTGAGACCTGTTGAATCAATAACAACATGTGACACAGAACCATGACTCTTTGCCCGATACTTAACTTCAACAGTCTTAGCTCGCTTACTGATACAGCTGTAACTCGGGGAGCTCAGTGGTACATCCATAAGCTGGAATATGGAGTTGGTAAAGCCTTCTAGTGCTCGCAGAGACAAGTTGAATACACCTTTAATAACCAGTGCTGTTTCAATAGCAACATCGGAGTAAATATACCCTCGGCCACGGCGACCATGGTGTTCAGTACATCGCCAAGACTTAATCGCTTGTTCATCAATCCAGAACGTCAGAGAGCCACGCTTGACGAGTGCTTTGTTGTACTGAGACCAATTGGTTATTTTATGTTTAGACTTTCCCATCTTACCGCTTTCTCATAACTACCTTAGGAGATCAGATCACGCTAACGACAAAAGGTTCATTCGATTTAGGAAACAAGGCCGGAACAAAAGCCTATGAACTTCTTGGCGAAGTCATAGATGCTGTGAGCTATACGCAATCAAAGTCGGAGATAATTGTTCGTAAAAAATACTCAGCTAGAAGTATATCGTCACAAAGAGAGAAAACCTTCACAATTCAAAGATCTATACCTAATCCAATTTATCATTTCAATGAAGATAGCTTCCGGCACTTTTGTGAAAGTATTCAGTCAACCTCCCAGCAAGAAGTTAGTAGTTTCAAACATAATAAGATTGCCGCAGCATTTAGGCTTTTACGTATAGGAATGGGGGCATCAAGTCTTGAGGCAAAGTTCACTAGCTATTGGACGGCCTTAGAGTCCCTAACCAGAGATGTGTGGTCAACTAATATTGGCCACGATCTTAGAGTTTAACCAGAACAATCGTTCTGATTCATTAGGTGTCAGTCCGCCGTTATATTGATGCGGGCGAAGCTGACAATAATATCCAATTATGTATCGTGTAATTTCTTGCTGCGCTTCTGCAAAGTTACGATATCCTATTGGTGGTATCCATTCTGTCTTAAGGCTCCTAAAAAAGCGTTCCATTGGACTATTATCCCAACAATTCCCACGTCGAGATAAACTTTGTTTGAGCTGGTATCGCCATAATAGTTGCCGATATCTTCTGCTTGTATAGTGAGTCCCTTGATCGCTATGGAACATAACACCTTTAGGTTTTCCACGACCTTCATAGGCCATCGAAAGCGCTTTGCCCGTTAAACGGCTATCAGGTGATAACGACATAGCCCAGCCAATGACTTTACGAGCAAATAGATCAATCACAACCGCTAAGTACATCCAGCGGTTACCTGCCCACACGTAGGTGACATCACCAACCCAAACTTCATTCGGAGCGGTGACAGCGAATTGTCGACCTAGGTGATTAGGGATTTCGATGTGCTCTAGTGTCGCTTTTCGGTATCTGTGCTTAGGTACCTGACAACTCACTATACCAAGCTCCTTCATCAGCTTAGTGGCGCGATAACGGCTTAACGAGATACCTTGCTGGCTAACCATATCTGCAACCGTTCTAGCTCCTGCCGAGCCGTTACTTGCAGTATGTACTTCGCTAACTAAACTTCGAAGCTTTACTTTATCTGCGTTTATGGTTATTGGCCGTTTTCTCCAATACTTGTAACTACTACGATGAATACTGAACACTTCGCATAATGTTTTTATGCTGTAGCTCTGCCTGAGTTTCTCGATTATTAAGAATTGTTCAGTGAGTCCGACATCAACAGAGCTGTGGCTTCGGTGTGCCCCTTGGGTATTTTTAATATTTCGTTGTGCTCCTGGAGGCGAGCTAGTTGCTTTTTTAACTCTCGAATTTCAATTTGTTCTGGTGATATAGGTGATGCTTTAGGTTGCTTACCTTGTCGCTCTTCTCTTAATTGCCGAACCCACTTATCCATGGTCGATTTACCCACGTTCATAGCTTGAGCGGCTTCAACAATTGAGTAATTTTGATCTAGCACTAATTGAGCTGATTCAAGTTTGAATTCTGCGCTAAAAAGCCTTCTTGTACGTTTTTTCATAGTGTCACTTGTTAACTTATGAGGTGATGATATCACCTCTAACTAGGTGGCCAAATTCACCGTACCACTACACTTGGTTCAACTCTCTGTTACAAGAATGGGCGAAGCGCTACGACCTTATATCAATCGAAGCTTGATTAGTTTTGGATAATTGGGGTCAGTGTAACCTTAATTGATACCTATACATTTCCTAATTCCCTACCTATTCTTAGGCTCTTTGCACTACGCATTTCTGTCCAAAAATGAGCTGGTGAAAATGTTTGCTCAAATCTTGTTTTTTAGTTTGTCATACACGGAAAAAAGCTGCTTTTTAAATGCGGCGAGCTGAAACTTCATTGTTCTTTGTATTTCTGATTGTTATTGAGGCTTCTTACTGAACATTTTTCAAGTTGCCTCTTTAGCTGAGACAGGTAATTGTTGGCCGCTAATATTGTTGCT
>CAJXIT010000361.1 GCA_913054055.1 uncultured Thalassolituus sp. | reverse complement strand
ATTGCCACAGATATTAAAATTGAAGCAATTGTATTAATGCTGCCCCGGCCATTATCAAAGCCGACTCCCAACAAAACAATAATGAGCGGTGAAGCAGAAACTGCTATATTTTTAAGGTTGATTGGCCGAAAATTGAACTGCTGTTCACAACGCTCATTGAATTCGAAAGTAGCTTTCTTACCAAAATAAAAAGCGGCTACACAAACAACTACCGCCAAAACCAATAGTGTAATTTCCATATTATCTCCTATAAAAATCTAACGCCCATATTAAAGGGCAAATTGTTTTTAGCGCGTAGCGCGTTAATTTGTCCAGCCGCCTGCGGCGACTTTGAATGCCTTGTTATACGTTTTAATCAAATCAACTCAGGTGCTATCTCAGATATCACTCGCTTGTATTTGGAAGTGGCTAATTCAGAAATCGGTGCTGGCAAATCAGAGAATACACTTGGAAGATCACGTAATCCCTGAAGCAAACCGGAAGTCATCTTAGACTTGGTAATCTCTTTTGAGATAAGAAAATCATCCATTTCATTAAATGAAATATTCCAGCTTTTTAATAACCCCTGAATGACATCATTATCTAAACATTTAAGTTCATCAGCTAACTTGAGATAAGCACTCTTATATCTATCAAATTTCGTCATATTATCCATTTAAAGCAAGCACCCAAGACGTATAACGCCGCCAGCAGCGGCAGACTTGGTGTGCTTTTGTTTGTGCGATTATGGCGAAGCCATGCACAAACGAAAGCGCGCCAAGGCTGTCCAGCCCACGCAGTGGGCGATGCTGCCTGGCCTTGTTATGCATTTTCCAGTTCTCCATACCTTAAATACATCAAGTTCTCTCCGCCATTAATTTTCCATGGCCGATCACCATCAATTTCAATGGATTCGCATACTTCAATGCCCATTGGACAAGCTGCTACAACCTCAGTTAGTACGCAGCTAGCTGATTCTAAATGATCTTCAATGGCATCATCTGAAAACACAGCATGAAAGCTCAGCCGCTTATCATTGAGTGAGACATAGAGAAATCGCAGAGTTGATGGCACTTCCCCTAGCAGTGCCACCTGTACGGTTCTTTCTATATTCATACTTTATCAATCATGCATAACGCCAAGCTAAGGGGCGGGCTTTAGCCCGTCCATGCTTGAGCGCGTTGTTAAATGTTATTTACTTATAGTATTTAAAGGGTATTCTGGGAGCGTCTTTTTACCCCCAGTATAGATCTTTCTATTCTCAGACCATAGGTTTCTATTAGCAGTAGCTTCACCATCATGCATATAATTTTTCTTTTTTCTAAATAAAAATATGGGAGGGAGATGTAAAGCATCAGTAGCAATATAATGATCAAGAGCTTCTTTAGCTAAGTTCATAACCTGCTTTGGGGTCACCCTAAACTCTTTTGCAATAGCTGTTTTATTGCCATTCATACCCATGCCTTTAACTTTGGATAATTTAAATAGGAGCTTATAGGCATTTTCCGCACCTGAAATCTTTCCTTCAGAAGCAACAATTTCATCAATCACTTTTTGATAAGGGTGCATAGGTTCCATACATTTAACGAGACTGTAGAAAAACTCCCAGCCATAATATTGTCCAAAATTTTGGACGAAAATCATCCTAAAAATGCGCCGCTATTTAAAATCTTTATAGGTTTTACCATTAAACTCTATTCAAATTTAACGTAGAGCACGCTCCAATTTTTCTGTTGAGGTTTTTCTACAGCCTCAACGCCCGCGTCAACTGCCGGAGGCTACTGACGCCTTTTGTGCGGGGTTTTGCACAAAAGGTGACAGTGGCCGGAGGTCAGATTGCACGCGCTTGTTAGGTGATTCTACTTTAAAAGGACTATAAGTACTTACCAAAAAGCTCATTAACCCTTTCCTTACTATATTTGTCTTCGCCTCGCCAATATTCTACAAACACCCAATCATTTCTTCCTTTAATCGGACGCTCGTAATTTCCTGGCTTTAAAACACCAATACTTGCAAGTATCTCAATTAATACCTGTCTTTCTGATTTATTTGACTTTATGACCTCTGCCAGACGTTTTTCAAGCGTACTTGGATAATCACTTGGCTCAGAGCTATCGATTGTTTTTAATATTTGTTTAAAACATGAAATATCTTCATCATTTGGTTCAGATATATCGGAACGAATAAATTGAGTTAAGTCAAAATGGCTGTATAGAATATCGCCGTGACGGACTCCAACCCATTTAATTCTTTCAAAATTTAAAACACTAAGATCACAACTTTTATATGATTCATGACCGATCACTCCATATTGACTATCTTTACAGATACCGCACGTATAAGAGTGTGAAGTTGGCTTTCCATCTGTGAACGAAGTACCAGAAATTACAGGTGAATATTCATGTTCAGGTATATTTTTAACAATCGAGTAAGTTGATAAAGCCGATCTCCAATCTAAACGGCGAGTAGAGAGGCTGCTTAAAAATGCTTTTGCTATATCGTTCTCGGATATTTGGCGCTCCAAGTCTTTAATAGACTTAATACATTCATCATGATTTATTGAGAATGGCTCGAACATCAGCCCTTTTGATTTAGCATACTCAAAATCATCTTCCGAAGTGTATCTATCTTTATCGTTCAGCCACCCATTTTTCCAATAAGCAGAGAATAGTATTTTTTTTGCTTTCTTATCCACTCTATTTAAATACTCCCTTCACCTAACGCCTCAAGCAGAGGTGGCAGCTTCGCTGCCATCCTGTTGGCTTGATTTGTTAATTTTTTTGGATAGGTAAGCACCCGTTAGACTTCCAATTATGATTGGTAAGTAATTCATATGGATACTTATTATTTTAAGAGGGCCAAATCTGATACTTAAGCACACCGCTAGAGCAACGACAAAAGCAATCAAATAATACCCAGTATTAAGTTTACGGGTAGAAATAAAACCAGAAATTAACAAAGCTAAAAAGCTAAATGGCATACTCCAATACATTGCCTCATTAGACCTCAGTAACTCAACAATATCTGAGCTTTCAGTTACACCCTGTCCGATGGATAAGTATAAAACTGTAGCAAGGTAACCAAGTATTCCACTTAATAACCCGAAAAGTGTACCGAGTAATATAGGTTTTACATAGATCGACATATTCTTCCTTGAAAATTAACGCCTGCCAGCAGGGGCGTTTACGTCCCTCTGGCTGGCTTTGTTATACGATTTATTTATGTTTCTAATTTGGTACATTACTAAGCCAGTTTTCAATAAAGGAAATTGTTCTTTTAACACTGAACTCGCAACCTTCTTCATCTGCGAATTGACACTGAGTAAGTTGATATTCAATTTCCTCAATGTCTTTGACTAAGTTATAAGGCATTGCTTCAAGCGCATTTCCATTTAGCTCAATACAATCTCTCAAGGCAGCAAGGCTTAATTGATTACTCTCGAAATCATCTAAGGCCTTCTGAACTCTACCCTTGATACTTTGGTTCGACATTTCTATACCGTATAACGCCGGCCTGCAGGGGCGAAGAATTCGTCCCTCTGGCTGGCTTTGTTAGGGATTTTCTTCTTGCTTTGATTCAATATATTCAATACTTAATCTACCAATTTCTTTCGATCTGCTTGTAAACTCACGGACTAATTTCATATTGTGATCTTGCCACTCTGAAGTGAATTTAGCTGTAGCAGCTTCCATTTTAAGCCCCGCAGATGTTAATTTTTTGAATATG
>CAJXIT010000360.1 GCA_913054055.1 uncultured Thalassolituus sp. | reverse complement strand
GCCAGCTGTGCGGCTTGGAAAATGGATTCAAGGGTCTTTGGGTCTATTTCTTGCGAGGTAAAACTTCTGCATGAATAGCGATTTTGTAGTGTGTTTTCTAAGCCCATGATGTTCTCTATTTGTTTCGAATTAAACAGTAACGAACAAAAAGTATACCTAGGGCTAGGTGTATTAGTAATGAATTGTTTGAATCGTGCAGCATTCATTAAACTAATGAGGCAGTGTTTATTTACCTGTCAGTGCGCGAATGTGCTCGTGAGCACCCAGTCCCAATCCTTCAAGGCTATAACCCCCTTCGAGCATGGATACGATTCGACCCTTGCTGTAGGTGTTGGCTAGGCTTTGAGTCATTTGGGGTAAGCCAGTAAAAATCATCTTCGATTAAATCCACTTCGCCCATGGGGTCTAGAGTATGGGCGTCAAACCCTGCAGAAACGAGTATTAGATCGGGCTTAAACCGAGAAATAGACGCCATCACTGGGGTTTCTACTTGGCGGCGGAATTGTGTGCTGGCAGTCTCGGCTTCAATGGGGATGTTGATGATGTTTTCAGCGTTTACACTCCAATGGGAGTTTGGGTAGTGAGGGTGCTGGAATGTGCTGACCACAAGTACATCATCTCTGTTCTTGAAGGCTTCGATGGTGCCGTTTGCTTGGTGGACGTCAAAATCAAAAATCGCCACACGGTTAATGCCGGGTTGTGTTAATGCGTATTCAGCAGCAAGGGCAATATTGTTAACAAAGCAAAAGCCCATTGTTTTATTAGGTTCGGCGTGATGGCCTGGTGGTCGAATGGCACAAAAGACGTTTTGGTAGCCTTCTTGCAGTATGCTATTGACCGCCTGGATGCCTGAGCCCGCTGCTTCTTCAGCTGCCCGTAGGGTGTCAAAAGCCAGTGGGGTATCACGATCCGCTAATATCATGCCTTTTGCTGGGCTGATTTGGTAAAGCTGGTCGATATAACCTGGTGTGTGTACTAGTTTAAGTTTTTCTTTGTCTGTAGGCTGGCAAAAACGAACGTCTAAGTCTTGCCATAGGCCGGATTCTCGTAATTTAGCTTCAACGGCTAAATTGCGTAAAGGGCTCTCTGGATGAGACGGTGGAACCGAATGTTGGTCAAATTGTGAGTGATGTATAAATAATGTCTTCGACATGCAGTATTTAGCTTGAGCCTTGGTTAATAAGTCTATATAACTCAAATAATTGATAGTTAACACCTTTTTTAAGGGATTTATGAGTACTCGTTGGTTAGAACGTTTTTTTGAACCGTCAAAAATTGCTGTGATTGGGGCATCTGAGAAAGATTCCAGCATGGGCGGTGCGGTAATCAATAACCTAAAAAACTCAGCGTTTAAAGGCAGTATTTATGCGGTGAATGTTCGCCGCTATAAGACTGTGCATGGAGTTCCGTGTATTTCTAAAATTGGCCGCCTGCCAAAAGATGTGGACTTGGCCATAATCTGTACACCTGCTCATACCATTGAAAAAATCATCAAGCAGTTGGGTCGACATGGCATTCATGCGGTTATCATTTTAACCGGTGGTATTTCTCGTAAGCGTGCTGAGCAGTACCGACCTTCTAATGACCCGATTAAAGAATTGGCCCGTGAATATGATGTAAGAATCATGGGACCTGATTGTTTGGGGGTGCTTGTTCCTGACCTTAAACTTAATGCCAGCTACAGCCATGTGAGCGCATTGCCTGGTAAGGTTGCTTACCTTGGTCAGTCTGGCACCTTGGCCAGTGCGTTATTAGATTGGGCCCACGCAAGGGGGATTGGCTTCTCTCACTTTTTAACCATTGGCGACAGTGCTGATGTGACCATGCCCGATGCCATTGACTACTTGTCAGCGCAACGTAATTTAAAAGCCATTATGCTTCATCTAGAGCAGGTGACTGATGCGCAGACGTTTGTGCGTGCCGTTAGAAATGCGTCTCGAAGTAAATTGGTGCTGGCCATTAAAAGTGGTCGTTTCCCTGAATCCCAAAGCCCGGTGGATGTGATTCCTCCGGGGTTGCGTCATCGAGACATGGTTTATGAAGCCATTTTACTACGTGCTGGTGTCTTGCGAGTAGACAGTACTGAGGAACTCTTTGAATCGGTTGAATCACTGACACGTATGAAACCGCTTAAAGGTGAAAGGCTGGCCATTGTGGCAAACGGCATTGGTGGTGCAATTTTAGCGGTGGATCGGCTAATGCATGAAGGTGGTGAATTAGCCAAGCTTTCAAATGAAACCATTGAAGCGCTATCTAAGGTATTGCCAGAATACTGGTCTCAATCTAACCCAGTTGATATTACCCCTGAAGCCAGTCCTAATGTTTATAAACAAGTTTTGAGTATTATTGAAAAAGACAAAGGCGTAGATGCCATTCTTGTTTTGTTTTCACCTAATAGTTCTGTGAACAGTCAGGATGTTGCCAACGTTGTTGTTAATCACTCTAAGTTTAACCAAAAGAATTTAATTACCAGCTGGATGGGTGGCGAGAGTGCTGAACGCAGTCGCCATGTTTTTGATGAGTCTGGTATCCCAACTTACGATACCCCTGATAGGGCCATTAAAGCGTATATGCATATGGTTCGACATCAGCGCAATCAAGAGCTTTTAAGAGAGACGCCATCCTCTTTGATGGATGATTCAAGCATCGATAGCAAACTGTCTCGTGGCATTATTCAAGCGGCAATGGCAGAAGGGCGCGACTATTTAACGGCTCGTGAATTCCATCAAATTATTAAAGCTTATTCATTCAAAGTGGTGAGTACCACGTTTATGTCTGAAGGATTTGACGCACAGGCGGTCAAGGTACGTTACCCGGCGGCATTGAAAATCATTCATAAAGAATATTGCCACCCATTCGCTTATGGTACGAATCCCCGGGATCGTTGGAGAGGTGTGGTAACAGAAATACAAAACGCTTCTGAATTAGAAGTGGCCTCTAAAGAGTTGCGCTCTCAAATACGTAAGCGTTTTTCTAATAGCAAGGTTCATGGGTTTAGTGTTCAGCCCATGCGCAGTGGGGAGGTACTTTCTCAGTTTAGTTTGGGGATTACCCGAGATCCAATTTTTGGCCCTGTCATTATTTTTGGTGGCGGTGGGGCTACAGCGAATATTATGGCGGATAGATTGGTTCAATTCCCCCCTTTAAATGATGTGTTAGCACGACAGTTGATGGCTAAAACACATATTTATCGGGTGTTAAAAGAACGCAGCCGTCACTTGGAGCGAGATGAAGCGCAGCTTTCGCAAATGCTGATTCGTTTGTCACAAATGGCAGTGGATTTGCCCAACCTAAAAGGCTGTGAGCTTAATGTGATTTTACATCCTGTTGAAGGATGTAAAGTGTTAGGTATGGCGGCGAATCTTGGTGATGCTCATGAGTTATGTATTCGACCTTATCCTGCAGAACATGAAGAAATTATGACTTTAAAAGGTGATGAAAAACTGAATGTTCGAGCAATAAAAGGCGAAGATGAGCCTGCTCTTAAGCGTTTTCATGAGGCGCTAAGTTCAGAGACCCTAAGGTATCGCTTCTTCACATCTCGTCGTAATTTTAGGCATCGCGAGTTGGCTAAGTTTGCTCAAATTGATTATGAGCAAGAAATGGCTTTTGTGGCGCAGAACAAAGAAGGTGAAATCTTAGGTGAAGTAAGAACTTGGACGGATGCTGACAGGGTTCAAGCTGAGTTCTCTGTGTTAGTAGGCGATCAGGCGCAAGGCATTGGATTGGGG
>CAJXIT010000359.1 GCA_913054055.1 uncultured Thalassolituus sp. | reverse complement strand
GGTTGTGGCCATCAGCATTGCTTTGGTGGATCAAAGTTATTGGGGTTATTGGAGTGCCCTTGTTTGTCTTGGCTTGGGGTGGAATTTCAGTTTTGTGGCGGGAACCAGTTTGTTAGCCCAAAGTTATTCAGCTGAAGAAAGTTTCAGTGCACAGGCCGTCAATGAATTATCGGTATTTGGTACTCAGGCCATCATGTCATTATTGGCCGGTGTCATTGTATTTAATTATGGTTGGATTGCGTTAAACTTTTTTGCTATCCCGTTATTAATATTTGCATTGTTTATGCTTGCTCGCTGGTATGTGAAAACGGATCATGCAGTGAAATGAATACAGGGCAAAGACAATAAAAAAGGGCCGTAAGGCCCTTTTTTATTTTGATTGCTAAGTCAAGATTATAAGTCTGAAAGTAATGATTCCATACCTGATTCAATACCATCCATTTTTTGTAAGTCTTCCAGCGCTTTATCAGTATCCATTTCAATCTGTTTAGCAATGTCTTTTGGAAAGCCTGCCAAGGTTTCTTCATCATTTAAATTTTGTTTTTGGCAGGTATAAACATATACCGACAAATGAATTAACCCTGCTAGATTATGATTATCTTTTGCTGTTTCGGGATTAATGTGAAACTTAATGCCTGCCGCAATTTCGTCTGGGAATTTCCAACGTCGCGCTAATTCTGCACCTACGTCTGCATAAGTGTAACCAAGCATGGCTTCTTCCACTTCGTGCAATTTGCCGCCAGCTTCGACCGCCGCATGTATCTTTTTGGATTCGCTGGGTAATAATAACTGAATGAGCAACTCACCAATGTTCGAAAGCATGCCACAGGTAAAGGCGGCCTCGTTATCTTGTTTGCAATAGGGTGCCATCCATTTAGCAATGGCTGCGATGCCAAAGTTATCTAGCCAAAACTGCTTACGATCAAAGCCTTCAGGGGTTTGAATCGCACCGGTAATGCCAGACGCTAAAACCAAGGTTCGCAGCGTAGAAAACCCCAGTAATACTGAAGCATCTGAAGTGCTTGCAACGGTTCGGCTGGCACCGTAATGGGCGCTGTTTGCCAAGCGTAATACCTTGGCCGTCAATACAGGGTCCATACTGATTTTTTGTGCAATGTCTTCCATGCTGAAATCATCACTATTAAATGTGCTGATTAATTCTTGAACAACTTTTGGAATATTTGGAAGATTATGGGTTTGCTCAAACAACGACTCTAGATTCATGACCATTATCCTTATGATATCTAAGATTTAGCTTAGGCCACCCAGTGGCGGTTCGCTAACTTTCCATGATAAAAAATTGCAGAAATAGGCTTATCCTTAGAGAATAAGGGCGTTGGGCCAAAGCGCTGATTTTGGGCAAGAATTTAACAAGGGGCAGAATGTGACAGATAAGCAAATCAAGCTTGGTTTTATAGGTATTGGCTTAATGGGTTTACCTATGTGCCACCGGTTGCTGCAGGCAGGGTTTAATCTGTCTGTATATAACCGTAATGGCAGTAAGTGCCAGCCTTTAGTGGAGCAGGGAGCCAATCAGTTTGAAACCATTGCTAAAATGGCACAGAACTGTGACGTCATCATGCTATGTGTCTCTAATACCCAAAG
Source organism: uncultured Thalassolituus sp. (assembly GCA_913054055.1). GTDB lineage: Bacteria > Pseudomonadota > Gammaproteobacteria > Pseudomonadales > Oceanobacteraceae > Bermanella. The sequence continues at coordinate 2,138 of CAJXIT010000359.1, read as the reverse complement.
TGTCGAAGAAGTCACACAGGGATTATTGCCTCATTTACAGAGAGGCCAGCTGATCATCGATTTTAGCTCCATTAGTCCAGACGCCACGCTTGCTTTAGCCGAACAAGTGCAGTCAAAGGGGGCATCTTGGCTGGATAGCCCCGTATCAGGCGGTGTCGCGGGGGCTGAAGCAGGCACCTTAGCCATTATGGCAGGAGGCAGTGATCAAGATATTAATCGAGCCATGCCTTTATTAGAGTCATTAAGCCAGCGGGTGACACATATGGGTGGTAATGGCTCAGGGCAAACCACAAAGATCTGTAACCAAATGATTGTGAGCTGTAATGTTCTGGTGATGGCTGAAGTATTGGCCATGGCTAAAAAATCGGGTGTGGATGCCAGTAAAATTCCAGCGGCATTACAAGGTGGCTTTGCCGACAGCATTCCTTTGCAGTTAACCGGTAGCCGTATGGCTAATCAGGATTTTGATGAAATCAAATGGCATGTTAAAACCTTATTAAAAGACTTAGACATGGCCAATGCATTAGCAAAAGAAGTGGCCAGCGCCGTTCCTATGGCAGGGCTTGGGGCAGAATTAATGCGTCAGCATGCCAGTAAAGGCTTTGCTGAGCAGGATCCCGCAACCTTGATTGCCTTGTATGAACACATTCAATCAGCAGAAAAATAATGACGAGTTAGTCAGAGGTTTAATATGCGTTTAGCAGCCAACCTATCCTTAATGTTTACCGAAGTGCCGTTGTTGAAGCGCTTTCAGGCCGCCAAAAAAGCCGGTTTTAAAACCGTTGAAATCCAATTTCCATACGTTGAGTCTATTGAAGACTTAGTGGCTGCTAAAAATGAAGCAGGGGTTGAAGTCTGCTTAATCAATGTACCTGCCGCTGATTTAATGGAAGGAGGGGAAGGCTTAGCTTCTGTACCGAATAAAGAAGCCGAGTTCGAAGCCGCCATTAAACAGTGTTATCAATATGCAAAAGCGTTAGATGTTAAATTAGTCAATGTATTGCCAGGTCGATGTTTAGATGAGAGCAAAAAAGCTGAATACTTAAAAACCTTAAAGCGAAACCTAAAAAAGGCGGCCAGTGCCTTTGCTAAGTATCATATTCTGGTGACATTTGAAGCGGTTAATACCAAGGATATGCCAGGATTTTTAATCCATAATAGTGAGCAAATGCACGATATTTTAATTGAGTTAGACCATCCTAATTTGAAGATGCAGTTTGATATATATCACATGCAAATTATGGAAGGGCATGTGGATAAAACCATTAAAAAATATGGAGACTTGATTGGCCATATTCAATTTGCGGATACGCCTAATCGCGGAGAACCTTTTAGCGGTAATTTAAACTTTCACGATATATTCGAAAATATACATTTTAGTCATTATCACGGGTACGTCTCAGCTGAATACAAACCCACAAAACAAACGGAAGACACGCTAGACTGGATGCAGCAGTTTGACTTGAAATGGTTAGATACGCCGGCAAAACTAAAATAATAATATAAGAGAGTGATGATGGCAGAGCCGTTTAAAAATGAGTTAGGTGAGGCAAGGATTCGAATCATCAGCAGTCACCTGGTAAGGGTTCATAAAGATTTTAACGCTGATGAGTTTTTATCCATCGCATTAAAAGACTTAAACGATTTAAGTTTGATGCAGCGCAATGCGCAAATTGTTGAAGCCATGGCAGCTTGTTTGCCAACGCAGTTTCCGCAAGCAAAAGAAATATTAATGCAGGCGTTGGCCCCCTATGATCAACAGCTTGATGAGCAGGGTCTTCATTCTTGGTTAGCGGTGCCTGTGTCAGAATTTTTGGGCAAGCATGGAAAAGAACACTTCAATGAGGCCATGCAGGGGCTTGCTCAGGTCACCCCTTTATTCAGTAGCGAATGGGGTATTCGCCATATTATTGATCATCAGCAAGAAAACGCACTAAAAATACTTTATCAATGGACCAAACACAAAAACGAACATGTTAGGCGTTTAGTGAGTGAAGGATCCCGTCCAAGGCTACCTTGGGGCTTTCAATTAAAAGCCGTGGTGAATGATCCTGACCTGACATTTCCGTTATTAGAAAAACTAAAAAATGATCCCAGTGACTATGTTCGCTTGAGTGTATCAAACCACTTAAACGATA
>CAJXIT010000358.1 GCA_913054055.1 uncultured Thalassolituus sp. | reverse complement strand
GATTTCACCGGTGCAAAAGAGTTTGATAAACAAGCCAATTATCGTACAACCAGCGTACTGACATTACCGCTCTTAAATCACCAACAAGAAGTGATTGGTGTATTACAATTAATCAACTCTCGGCACCCAGATACAGATCACATCATCCCTTTTTCTGAGCGCTACATCCCACTACTTAAAGGCTTAGCCTTGTATGCAGCTATTGCCTTAAACAATCAAATTCTAGTTCAAGATTTAAAAAACCTATTAGATGCATTTGTACGCACCATAGCAAAAGCCATTGACGCAAAAAGCCCACACACCAGTGGTCACTGCCAAAGAGTGCCTTTATTAATGGAGCTAATGGCAGAAGCTGCGTGTAAAGATGAAAATAATTATCAGGATTTTCAGCTAAATGAAGAAGAGTGGTATGAACTTAGAGTCAGTGCATGGATGCACGACTGCGGTAAACTCGCCACCCCTGACTCAGTCTTAGACAAATCAACAAAACTGCATAAAATGCGCGATGGCATTGAACTGATTGAAGCACGATTCTCAGCACTTAAACAAAAGATCAAAATTAATTATTTGGAAAGCTGCATTGAACAACCTAAAAACACACAGCAACTAAAACAACACTATCAAGAAACCATTGAAAACTTGAATATTGACTTTGAATTTGTAAAAACCAGCAATAAAGGGGGCGAATTCATGTCTCCTGAATCCAAAGCTCGCATTGAAGAAATATCTAAAATTCAGTGGCCCGATATAAATGGTGACATGCAAAACATGTTAAATGATGATGAGATATATAACCTTTGCATTGAACGAGGCACACTCACAGCCGAAGAAAGACAAATCATCAACAATCACATGACAGTCACAATAGAAATGCTGGAAGAGCTACCATTTCCTAAACAATTACAGCGTGTCCCCGAATATGCTGGAGGGCATCACGAAAAAATGAATGGCTCTGGCTTCCCTAGAGGACTAACCAAAGATCAAATGTCGATCCCCGCACGCATGATGGCAATTGCAGATATTTTTGAAGCACTGACAGCTAAAGACAGACCCTATAAAGACCCTATGAAGATCAGCTTATCTTTAAACATCATGGGTCGAATGGTAAAAGATGAACACATTGACCCTGATTTATTCGAACTTTTCGTCACCTCAAGAGTCTGGGAGAAATACGCAAAACGTGTTTTAAGCCCGGAGCAACTTGATGTTGATGATATAGAACCTTACCTAGTTTCTATCTAAAGCCCTACACCCTACCTTCATGATTACGGAAATTAACTAGCAGCACGGCGCATCATCGCTTACTCCCCTCTTAAAAGGGATAGGTGTCCCACAATCAGGGAAGATTCCATAATGGGTATCCCAGCTGCCATAAAATTCAAAGTGATCTTTAAATCGAGTTTCATTAAGCATTTTATAAGTATTACCACATACTGAAAAAACCTTGCCGGTTTCAATCTTATGATGCCCATCTAATTCAAAATAGTAAGGCTGATGCTCTATGGTGCCTTTATATTTAACAGCCTGACCATAATCTTCACAAGCTGATTCCAAACCTTCTATTTTAAACAGGCGATACGTAGCACTATAGAAATTCATATGGCCAATTTTTTGCTCTAACTTAGAGTTTTCAATGGTTAGAACTCGATCCTTAACCAATCTAGGGTCAGCAAAACCCGCTTGCTTACTGAACTCTAAAAAATCACGCCAATAAAGCGCACCACTTAAGCACTCACCATATAACACTTCATCTTTAACTAACTCTTCAGGAATCCGGCGATCACAATAGACATCAGAAAAATACATTTCGCCACCTTCTTTTAACAAACGAAAGGCCTGCTTTAATACTGCCTGCTTATCCTCAACCAAGTTAATAACACAATTAGAGACAATCAGATCAAAATATCCATCTTCATATGGTAGTTTTTCTAACTCATCAATGTTGCCCTGAACAAACTCAACATTGGTTTTAGAAAATTGAAACACATCCGCATGATAGTCTTTATACTTATCAGCTACCGCCAACTGGTCAGGTGTCATATCAAGGCCAACTACCTCGCCCTGCTCCCCTACCATAGCTGACAAGGCGTAAACATCACGTCCTGCGCCACAGCCTAGATCCAATACTTTTAACCCCTGCATTTGCTCTGGCACTACCAATCCGCAACCGTAATACCGCATCATAACTTCATCATGAACTTTAGATAATATTGGTTTCAGAAACTCAGGCATAGCCTCATCAGTGCAACAGGCATTTGTTTGAAGGTCATCTGACGACGTCAAAACCTTTCCATAATAGTCTTTTACCGATTCCAACATACATTCACCTTTTATTCATAATACGTTATGGACAGCAGTCACCCTATGATACTCAGAAAGAAATAAAGTTCGACCAAAAGAGTACATCCCATAACATTCACCCTCATATAGCGATAGCTTCAAGGATTTTATTATGAGGCCACCCCAGCACAGCCACATAACGCCAGCCAAGCCAAAGAATTAATCGATCAATCAGACCCTGAGTAGTTGAGTACATTTTTAATAAAAGCTATGTAATTGACATAAAAAATTCCTACAATAAGCCTTTGAGGCTTCGGAAACTATGTTTAGCTATGCACACCATTATGAGACTGATGAGAACAACAGAAAATTGCTTATATAGGTACATTCACTCGCAAACAGCAAAACTGTGAACTTTTTAGTAATTCGAAATAGATTTTCGACACTACTAATCAAACAATCGCAAAAGCGATTGGACTTTAAGCTGCAACTAGTTACCCACCAAAAAAAACTGCCCTAATTTGTGTCACAATGAAACTAACGAAAAACAATAAGAAAGAGAATTACCAATCATTTATATACAGAACAGTACGCAATTGAATCGAGTGCACACCCCTCACACCAGACAAAGCACAAAACAACACGCAAGTATTAAACACGTATTTACAGACTGCATTTAAAAAAATTAAAAACAAAAAACATGTAGTCACATCTACATAAAGAAACAGATTTAACGACAGGCTTTAATTAAACATCTAAGCAGTTTAGTACACTGCCTTTTCTGTTTTGCATCAAACACCCCAGATTTCGAACTATACAAGACTACATTTAATTGCTGAGTTAAGCGTATTACTTGGACTTCTGATCCAGGAAAGCGTTTTAAAACCATCTCCTCAATAACTTTGAATGACATCGACTCATCAACAGACAGCCCAAGCTTATTAAGATTTTTTAGATACAACAGTTGAAATTGCTTTTGCTTAGTCAGCGGCGCTCGCCAAACCTCTATAAAAACAAACAAAAAGGCGCTGGTTAAAATCAACACAAACAGACCAGAAATAATCAAAGGATAACTCCATGTACTTCGCTCACCAAAGATAGACTTTAATATGGCTTGTTGTTTTTCATCTTTAAAAGCAAGCATCCAATCGTTCCACAGATAATTAAATGCTTGAAACTGCTGCCTCATTTCTCGCAACCATTTTGATTGAGTTCTAAATCCTACAAATTCTGATTTAACCGCATTCTCAATACCTTGCTCTACACGCTCAGGTGAGACCCAGCCAGTAGGATCAAATACTCTCCAACCTTCCCCTTCAATCCAAACTTCTATCCAAGCATGGGCGTCATATTGGTACACTGAATAATAATCTCCAATATCATTCTTCTCCCCACCTAAATACCCAGCAATCACCCTGGCGGGTATACCTGCACTACGTAAAACAAACACAGCACTACCTGCATAGTG
>CAJXIT010000357.1 GCA_913054055.1 uncultured Thalassolituus sp. | reverse complement strand
GACATTATATTTTTATCTTTTGTTATTCCATGAGATGCTAATAAGCGCATTTTATCTGACAATACTTTACTATTTGTTAACGACATCCCCCCTTCACCCGTTGTTATTATTTTCACAGGATGGAAGCTCAACGTTGTAATATCACTAAATTCACAGCTGCCAATTTTTTTATTTTTATATTCGCCACCCAGAGCATGACTGGCATCTTCAATTATTTTTATATTGAATGGTTGTACTAGATTATATATAGCTTCAAGGTCACATGGATTACCTGCCATATGCACAACTACAATAGCTTTTGGTAATTTCTGTTTATCAGTCTTATTTAATTTTTCCAATAGCGATTCAATGTCAATATTTCCAGATGTGGTATCCACATCAACAAAATCAATATCCGCACCGCAATATAATGCGCAATTTGAGGATGCGACAAATGAAATAGCCGGTGCCCATACTGAATCGCCTTTACCCACTCCCAATGCTAAACAAGCTATATGCAAAGCTGATGTACCGCTATTAACAGCCACGCCATATTTTGAACCAGTGTAATCTGTCAGGCACTGTTCAAATATTGAAACTTGCTTACCTTGGGTCAGAAAATCGGATTTTAGAACACTGACCACTGAGTCAATATCAGATTGATCTATTGACTGTTTACCATATGAAATCATGCATCTGCTTCATCAAGTAATTTTACGGTTTCTTCGACGGTCAAGAACCAATCATTTGTTCCTGAGTCGTATGAAAACCCTTGCTCAACTGGCTCACCTTTTTCTGCTAAATTATTCATAGAAAAATTAATATTCCCATCATGAAAGTTTATTGATGGGGAAATAACATAGTGATCATCAAATTCAATGGTTCGATAGCTATCGTCTTTTGGGCACATTTTTTCATGTAGCTTTTCACCCGGACGAATGCCTATTTCATGTGTTTTTATATCTGGAGAGATTGATTTAGCCAAATCGAGCATTGTGACCGAAGGAATTTTCGGAACAAATATTTCACCCCCCTTCATTCGTGAGAAGTTTTTAATTACAAAATCCACACCCTGCTGAAGGGTAATCCAAAATCGTGTCATTCTATTATCAGTTATCGGTAAAGATTCCGCGCCTTCTGCTATTAACTTCCTGAAGAATGGTACGACTGATCCGCGTGAACCGACTACGTTCCCATAACGAACTACTGCAAACCTAGGGACATCTCCCCCAACTATATTATTCGCAGCCACAAATAGTTTGTCTGAGCATAATTTTGTGGCGCCATACAAGTTAACAGGATTTGCGGCTTTATCTGTTGAAAGCGCAATTACTTTTTTAACATCGTTATCAATGGCTGCTCGTATGACGTTCTCTGCCCCATCAATATTGGTTTTAATACACTCCGTTGGGTTATATTCTGCTGCAGGCACTTGCTTCATTGCGGCAGCATGTATGATGTAATCAACACCTTTACAGGCCTGCATCATGCGCTCTTTATCACGCACATCACCAATGAAGTAGCGCATACACTCCTCATTATAAGTTTGCTGCATTTCAAATTGTTTAAGTTCATCACGAGAGAATATGATGATTTTTTTAGGCTTATAGCGATTTAACAAGGTCTCGGTATATTGCTTACCAAATGAACCTGTTCCGCCTGTAATGAGTATGGTTTGACCATCGAACATGATGGAACCTCTGAACTGTCAATTTTTTATCGTTTTATTTATTTAGCAATAAGTGAACCAATTTGATGAAGAACTTGACCGAACATACTTAGATCCACAATCTTTATACTTTATCGCTTGCAAACAAGCTCGTACAAACACGCCACCACCCTTATAAACTATTAAACAAAGACAATCGATTCACCTGAGTAAAGCTTTGCTGAGCCGCTTCTAACAAAAATGATTCCAAAGATAACCTGCTAACCGCTTCAGCAAAATCAATATCTTGTAATTGACTGAGAATGTCTTGGCTCACAAGGTCTACATCTTGATGAAGGTTATCTATGTTATCGATGGTATTTAAGCGTCCACCTATCTCGCTTTGCACTTCTGATACTGATGTTTGTACAAAATCTAAATTACTCAAACTATTTTCTATCAATATTTCTAATGAGGCAGAATCTTCAGGATTATCCTGCAGTGATCGTAAACCTTCAACCAAACCCGCAACCGTATCCACCATTGACTGCTTTGGACTACTTCTTACTAAAAAAGTATCTCCGGGTTCTGGGTCACCGGCAACCTTAAAGGTTGCACCTTTCACTACTTGCTCTGTTCCCGGTGTGTAGGCCACGCCATCTAAGCCGTCAATTGGTCGATTCTCAGATCGAGTCATCACCGTATAGTTAGGCGCCGGCGGCGTTACATAGCTATCAGGGTTAAATTGAATCACCATATCTTCAGGGTAAAATTCAGAATACTCTTCTTGATTGCTTACAAAGCCATTGCTGATAAATCCTGTTCCAATATTTTTTTCATTGTCTTGTGTAAAGAACGTGTCTTGAATGCTTTTTACATCAACAAATAGATTTTTTCCCGTGTCATTGGTTTGGATATTGGTACTGTTTGAAATATCTAAGAATCGTTCGCCATCATCTCCTTCGTATATGACACCACCGCCAGATCGTGTTTGAAAAGGCTCTGTCTCACCTTTAAAGCCCGCAAAAATATAGGTATTACTGGCATCCCTTGTATTCATTAAATCTACCAGTGCATCTAAGCGTGTATCGATTTCTGATGCGATATAGGCTCTATCTTCAGCTGTCATGGATCCGTTACCTGCATTTACAGTTAACTCTCGAATACGTGCAATATTTTCAGTAACACTTGAGAGAGTAGCTTCTTCAAGGTTTAAACGGTTCTTGGCACCTGTTAAGTTTTCTTGATATTGCTCACGCAAACTGATGTCTTGCTGCAATTGCAGAATACGCGTGGATGCTACTGGGTCATCTGAAGGGGTTAACACTCTTCTGCCAGTGGATATTTGCTGCTGGGTGCGCATGGTAGATTCTTGATTATCAAGAATCGAGCGAACGCCGGTATTGAATTGTTGTAATGTTGAGATACGCATGTGTCACCTCGTTAAATTTATTCTGAGTGTCTTAATGTCTCTGTTAGCAAGCTCGAACATGATTTTCATGCTCCATTTTGGTCGCCTGCAGGCAGCCTCCTACAGTTTGTTTGAGGCTGCTTTCGTGTTCTGTTTCATTTCCGGATGGCGCTTCGCTCTATCCAGGCTACGCATATATTTATCTAAAAATGCTGATTAAGGTGCTGAATAAATCTCTGGCTACTGTGATTACTTGCGCTGATGCGTTGTAACCTAGTTCAAAGCGGATTAGGTTTGCCGCTTCTTCGTCTAGGTTTACACCACTTATGGCACTGACACTGTCTTCACTATTGGCCAATAAAACTTTTGAACTTTCTGTATTAATTTGTGAACGAGCAGTTATAGAACCCACTTCTTCTACTGATTTTCCATAAGCTTCTGTAATGGACATTTCACCTTCAATCAATTCTTTTTGCTGAACTGCACCTAATAATGCACCATTTCGATTATCGGTAACGGCTTCATCGTTAAAATCCACATAAAATAAATCCCCTTCTTTTGGCACCCCATCCATGGTGAGGTCGTAACCTAAATACACTGGGTCTTGCGCGGGGAATTCTTCAAACAAATTACTTAACGGTGGCTCAGATGTCATGACAATACCTTCATCCAATACCACTTTTACTTGGCCGCCCATGGTTAGCTTGGCACT
>CAJXIT010000356.1 GCA_913054055.1 uncultured Thalassolituus sp. | reverse complement strand
CCACTCATCGTTTGAACGAGCATCCGGCGTCACGGCTCTAGAAAATGAAAAAGTCGGATCACCGGACTCTTCGCCACAGGCAGACAGCAGCAATATGCCACTGATTAGGATCAGAATAGAAAAACGCATTGTGTAGCCTTGATAATGAAGTTTTATTTTTATTATGTTGTCGTTTTAAGAGTAAAGGGCTTAGAGTCAGAAATCTATGAACCCTTTAACAGCACGCATGATCTAAGCTATGCGTCACATAGATGTGAAGAATAAAAGCCATTTATCCCGCACACCAAGCATCAGACAATTTACGCCTATTGGTTTTTAGACTTTTCAAACGCCAAGTCTTTCTCAATCTCTTTCAATTTATAATCTAAGTCCGCCACTTGTTGTTTAAGGCCCTTACGCTCAGCTTCAGCATCTTCCATTAAACCCTTGGCTGCCTCTAAGTCTGCTAAGTAGCTTTGCGCTTTTTTAGTGGCGGATCGTGCAAACATAAAATATGAAGCCAACATTCCAACAATGAAAGCCCCTGTTAATAAATACGGCATGGTTATCCCCTTTTATTCGTCAAAAATTCATCTTTTATTTTTATCCCCATTAACTGTGGATAACTTTGTGCAAAACTATTTGAAAACTCTCTCAAATGGGCTGTTTTTCAGGGCATTCAACAGATTGTACAGAAAACAACCACCCAACCTAAACCCTTTAAATTCAATAGCTTACGCTGTTTTATCAGTATCTTTACTGTGTCTATATACAAAAATGCACATCAATTAATCAGTTTTCAAAAGAATGTGCATAAACAACGGCGTAAGTTGTCCGTGTCAATAGTTTTTTCAGTTTTAATTTATTCGTTTGGTTTTTATACACTAACTGTCAAAAAAATGTGCTAGGTCAGTATTAACTAACTGTGAGCAGCTGATCAACCCGCTGCACCAGGTCAATAAGGGCTTGTTGTTGCTTATTTTTAAATGCTTCTTGTGCCATGGGCGCTATGTCACACTGCTTCGGTAGTGGCGCCTTTTTCCAGATCATCTGTTGAAACCTTGGAATCATCACAAACTGCAGCCACTGCTCAAAAGATAAGGTATCCAAACAAAATGGTTGCTGGCTCATCAAATCACTGGGGGCTGGTTGAGCATTAGACCAAAGCCCAACATTGCGCATGTGTGCTTCTAATTCAGATAAATACTCGGCCAGTTGCTCCGCTCGGCTATCCATATACTCCAATCTCCAAGTATTACTGCGCCCATCACCATAAGAAATCGGCTTTGTGTTACATTAACCGTCACACACTGAGCCTAAACTCGCAGCGCATTATGTCTGCCATGCTGAAAATAATCAAAACACCTTGGCTCTGACACTGTAAAAGGTCTAAATCGTTTCATGTTCAAAACCCTAATCAATCGTTTTTTTAACGCGCTGGCTTTTTACACCCGAATTCCCTGCCCAAATTGGGTCGACTACAATGAAGCATCCCTTAATCGAGCCAGCGCCTTTTTTCCACTAATGGGGGCTTTAGTGGCTGGCTTCAGTTTTTTAGTTTTTTGGCTGTGCCTGCATGTTTTTTCCTTTGAACTCAGCATTCTCATTAGCATGGTCGCCAGTATCTTATTCACAGGGGCTTTTCACGAAGACGGTTTTGCCGATTTATGCGATGGCTTTGGTGGCGGCTGGTTACAGGCTGATGTTCTAAGAATCATGAAAGATAGCCGTTTAGGCACCTATGGCGTCACCGGTTTACTATTAATGCTATTGATTAAGTGGCAAGTGCTTGTGGATATCGCTCATATGGGTATGACTCAGGTGTTTTTAGCTCTGCTTGTGGCGCACTGTATCAGCCGAGCCGCTTCTATCAGCTTGATGCTGGTTTTACCCTATGTTCAAGAAGACGCTTTATCCAAGGCAAAACCCATTGCCAAAAACTGGTTCAAATCTGATATGGCCTTTGTTTGGATAACAGGTTTACTGCCTTTAGTATTACTCCCATTAGAGGTTAGCCTGTGCATAATGACTGTAGTTGGGCTAATTTTTTACTGGATCTATAAATGGTATCTAAAACGCCTTAAAGGCTATACAGGTGACGCATTGGGTGCCAGCCAACAAATCCAAGAGATTGCCTGCTACTTAACCTTTGCCGCTTGCGTTTAACTTGCCCAATATCCCCTTGTGTACGGTATAATGCCCAGAATTTAATATGACACAGTGTGCACCATGGATCTTAGTCAGTACCTTAGCGAATTAGACGGCAACTTCCGCTTATACGATGTGGGTCGTCGAATTCGTAAAATTGATAAAGCCCAGTTCAAACAATTTGAAGACTTAGAAATCCCCTACCCATACCCATATTTACAGCATGCGTGGCTGGCACTTTATGTGTCGCCGCAGAATAATCCAGACAATGAAACCCTAATGTTCCTAAAGTGGCCATTAGATGAGCAAGGCAAACTGATTCAGTATGTGCGTGATGATTTGGTTATGCGCCTAATTCGCTTAAGCGAGCAGCCTTTAAATGTAAAAAATGATTCCGAGATAGAAGACCCATTAAAAGACAATTCATTTGCATTTAACCCAGATGATATTCGCCGTGCCAACCTGCATGCCATGATTAATCATAGCCAGCACCGTAAACCCTCTGAACACCATGATACTGTAGTGCGCTATTTACAAGCGGGCACATTGAATCCAAAAGAATTGAATCATTGGAAAAACCTAGGAATGCAAGGCATTGCCGATGTGGCTGCCAAAACAGATGAATATGAAACCAATTTAAAAGCTTGCTTACCTAAGATGCCCAAAGAAGTATATTTAGCTTTTTCTCAGTGCTTGGAACACGCCCACATTTCTCATGGCATTGCTGCTGCCGTTTTCAAACGTTTTGAAGCAGACTTAACACAAGACAATAACACGGCTGCAATCGAAGCCAGCCTTCGCATCATGGGTGCATGCTTCAGTGATGAATTAAGAATAAAGGCTTGGCAACTATGGATGGACAGTGACTACAAAAATGATATTGCTTGTGTGCTTGCCTTCTCCACACGCAACTATGATGACTTAGCTTTTATGCCACAAGCCATCACGCCGTTTTTAATCACCTTGGCTGAATTCCAACAAGAAGGCTCGGCAGCCTTTTCTGTATTTGTAAAAATCGTCAGCGATTTATTATTTTTACCTGGTATTCGTAATTTATTATTAAATACTCTACGCAACCCAGAGCGCCCAGATATTCTAGGGCAAGCCATGCAAGCACTACTTGACAGTAAAAAGTAGAATAAAATGATTTGCCCTTGCCAAAACTTACAAGCGAACCCAGTTAACTATGAAAAATGCTGCAAGCCTTATCACGATGGCTTGATTGCAAAAAAAGCAGAAGCATTAATGCGCTCACGCTTTAGTGCTTATGTTTTAGGGCTTTGCGAATACTTAAAGAAAACTTGGCACATATCAACTTGCCCGCAACCACTTGAATTAGAACCCGATTCTCAATGGATAAAATTGGATATTATTTCAGTTTCCAATAAACAAGTTCACTTCAAAGCCTATTTCAAAGAAGATTCCGAATTTAAATACCTAGAAGAAAGTAGTAATTTCATCCAGCAAGACAATAAACTGGTGTATTTAGACGGTAAAACCAAGGTAGGAACCGCACATCAAAACCGTAACGATTTTTGTCTTTGTGGAAGCGGAAAAAAATATAAAAAGTGCTGCGCTCAATAAAGAGAACTTTTCCTGTCTCTTTTTTTCACTGTTATCCTTGATCAGTTTTATTTATAATCCGTAAAAA
>CAJXIT010000355.1 GCA_913054055.1 uncultured Thalassolituus sp. | reverse complement strand
CTAAATTAATTGAGCATAAAGAATCTGAAGAAGGTGTGGTTGAACAAGAAGGTCATTTTGTTATTGACCTTAAATCCCGTTCAGTGGAATTAAATGAAGTAGGCCATGAACTGGTTGAAGACATGCTGGTTGAAGCCGGCATGTTGGAAGAAGGCGACAGTCTTTACGCACCAAGTAATTTATTGATGCTGCACCATGTTCATTCTGCATTGCGCGCCCATAGTCTGTACCAAAAAAATGTGGATTATATTGTTCAAAATGGCCAGGTAGTGATCGTTGATGAGCACACAGGTCGTACTATGCCGGGTCGTCGCTGGGGTGAAGGTTTGCACCAAGCGGTTGAAGCCAAAGAAGGCGTAACCATTCAAGCAGAAAGCCAAACGCTAGCGTCCACTACTTTCCAGAATTACTTCCGTTTATACGGCAAGCTTTCGGGTATGACAGGTACTGCCGATACAGAAGCCTTCGAATTCCGTGAAATTTATGGCTTGGATGTGGTGGTTATTCCAACCAATAAAGATGTTGCTCGAATTGATTTTAATGATCTTGTATTTCTAAGTGAACAAGAAAAATACCAAGCAGTGATTGAAGAGATTCAAGACGTGACTTCACAAGGTCGCCCAGTACTTGTGGGTACAGCCAGTATCGAAAGCAGTGAATTGATTTCCAATGCATTAAAAACAGCAAAAATAAAACACAATGTTTTAAACGCGAAAAACCACGCAAACGAAGCACAAATTATTGCCGATGCCGGTCAAGCTGGGGTTGTGACCATTGCGACTAATATGGCGGGCCGTGGTACAGATATTAAACTTGGCGGTAACCTAGACCGTGAGCTGGGGAATATTAATAACCCGAATGATGAAAAAATTGATCGTGTTACCGCAGATTGGTCAAAGCGCCATGAAGCAGTATTAGCCGCAGGTGGCTTGCATATTATTGGTACCGAGCGTCATGAGAGTCGCCGTATTGATAACCAGCTACGAGGCCGTGCTGGTCGTCAGGGTGACCCAGGTTCATCACGCTTCTTTTTATCGTTAGAAGATAACTTAATGCGTATCTTTGCAAGTGATCGTACGCGTCGATTAATGCAAGCCTTAGGCATGAAAGATGGTGAAGCCATTGAACATAAAATGGTATCTAACGCCATTGAAAAGGCTCAGCGTAAAGTTGAGGGCCGTAACTTCGATATGCGTAAGCAGCTTTTAGAATACGATAACGTTGCAAACGATCAGCGCCGGGTTGTATACCAGCAGCGTAATGAACTGCTCGAAGCTGAATCCATTGAAACAACAATTGCATCTGTTCGTGAAGAAGTCATTAATGGCACCATTGATGGCTTCATCCCTCCTCAAAGTATGGTTGAGCAGTGGGATGTAGATGGACTTGAGAAAGCTTTAAAAACTGAATTTGCTGTAGAAATACCTGTAACAGCTTGGTTAGAAGAAGATAAAGCATTGTATGAGGAAACGCTGCGAGAGCGCATCGTGACCACATTATCTCAGTCATATAAGGATAAAGCGGAGCAAGTGGGTGAAGAGATGATGCGTGAGTTTGAAAAGCGCATCATGCTACAAATTCTTGATCATCAGTGGAAAGATCATCTAGCAACTATGGATCACCTTCGTCAGGGTATTCATTTACGTGGCTATGCGCAAAAGAACCCTAAGCAAGAATATAAGCGTGAATCATTTGAATTGTTTAAACAGTTATTAGAAGAAATTAAACATGAGACCATCAAGTACTTATCTCATGTTCAATTTGTCCGTGACGATGAAGTTGAACGCATGGAGCAGCAAGCTCGTGCTGAAGCCAATGCTCAGAAAATGAATTTTGAGCATGACAGTGCCTCTGCTTTAGAAGTTGAAAAAGCGCCTGAAAATACAACAGAAGAGCAAGCAAAACCGTTTGTACGTGATGGCAAAAAAGTTGGACGTAATGATGCTTGCCCATGTGGATCAGGTAAAAAGTATAAACAGTGCCATGGCAAACTAGCCTAGGTTATTTAAAATCTAGTAGCGGAAATTCTTCCGCTGCTAATTTTTTTGAGAATAAACATGCCCGTTAATCTCCCTCTTGTAACGCAATTTAATCCAATTAATGGTCTTAGAATTGGCTCTGTGAATGCTGGTATTAAGCAAACTGAACGCCCTGATATCGTTGTATTTGAACTTGGCGATAACGCTTGTACTTCAGGTATTTTTACTACCAATGCTTTTTGTGCCGCTCCCGTTCAAATTTGTCAAAAGCATTTAGCCACAGGGACTCAAACTAAATATTTAGTTGTGAATACTGGTAATGCAAATGCGGGGACAGGTGCGCCGGGTTATAAAGATGCTATGGAAATTTGCCAAGCTATTGCGGATCAAAAGTCTGTGCCGGTTGAAAGCATTTTACCTTTCTCCACTGGCGTAATAGGTGAGCCTTTGCCTATGGAGAAAATCCTTAGAGCATTACCACAAGCCTGTACTCATACTTCCGAAGATACATGGTATGAGGCCAGTCAAGGAATCATGACAACAGATACCCACCCAAAGGGTTTTTCAACTCAGTTTGAACATAAGGGTAAAGTTGTTTCCATTTCAGGTATTTCAAAAGGTGCGGGCATGATTATGCCAAACATGGCGACTATGCTCGGCTTCATTGCAACGGATGCAGGGGTAAGTCAGCCCTTGCTCAATAAACTGTGTACTGAACTGGGGAACAAATCATTTAATCGAATAACGATTGATGGTGATACATCAACAAATGATTCATGCATGTTAATGGCTACGGGAACAGTTGATATACCGGCCATCGTATCTGAAAGTGATGATTTCTATTTAGTGTTAAAAGCGGAGTTGGAAAAAGTATTTACCTATTTGGCACAAGCCATTGTTCGTGATGGAGAAGGTGCTACTAAATTTGTATCTATTAATCTAACAGGGTGCGAAAGCAGTGAAGAGGCATTGAAGGTTGCTTATACAGTAGCGCATAGCCCACTGGTAAAAACAGCGCTGTTTGCATCTGACGCGAACTGGGGGCGAATTTTAGCTGCAGTTGGTCGTGCAGGTGTGACAGATATGAGTTTAGAAGCCATTCAAATACACCTAGGTGATGTGTGTATTGTTGAAAATGGTGCACGCGCTGAATCTTATACAGAAGAAGCAGGCTCAAAAGTGATGGCACAAGATGAGTTAAGTATTAATATTAACTTAGGTCGAGGTGATGCATGTGAAACGGTCTGGACAACGGACTTATCACATGAGTATGTTTCCATAAATGCGGATTATCGCTCTTAAGATTGGAAGCTGGTCATGAAAAAAATTGAAGTGGTTGCCGCAGCGATTTTTTCTGCATGCGGTACTGAGATATTTATTGCCCGTCGATTGAAGAATACCCATCAAGGTGGGTTGTGGGAGTTTCCAGGTGGAAAAAAAGAAGCCGGTGAAACCCCTGAGCAGGCACTGTATCGTGAGCTAGATGAGGAGCTAGGTATTAAGATTACATCCATTGTCCCACTAATCAAGTTAAGTCATGACTACGGCGATAAGCTTGTTGAGCTTGATGTTTATCGTGTCAATGAATTTGATGGTGAACCGTTTGGGGCTGAGGGTCAGGAAACCCGTTGGATTAAACTGCAGCAGATTAAACAGTATGAATTTCCTGAGGCGAATAAAGCCATTGTAGATTTATTGCTAACAGCCTAACGAACTTCTTAAGCTTAATGCAAGGTATCGGGATTGATGCCTTTTAATAGATCGGAAGAGCGTCGTGTAGGGAAAGAGTGTAGATCTCGGTGGTCGCCGTA
>CAJXIT010000354.1 GCA_913054055.1 uncultured Thalassolituus sp. | reverse complement strand
GTTTCAGCATATGTATTTCGACTAAATGCCCATTTACGCAATAAAACAAGAGTAAAATAGACAACAATAAAAAACGCAAAAACAGTAAACCACTCAAGTAAGGTTAGGCTATCTAAACTGCACTCAGGGTCACACGCGAACAATGTTTCCATACCTATACCCAACTTACATTAAACAAAGACACGGCTTATCTAACATCCAATTACATGATCAACCTTGCCGGAATCAGAAGTAAAACAACCACTAGCCAGTAATACTATCAAACTTAGTAATTTCAGCATTTAATCGCTTACCTAAGTGAACTTTAACCATTCTAGCACCAGCACCCAACGCCAATTCACGAAGCACCTTTTGCTCAATATCGGTTAAGCCACCTTCATTTTTCTCCAACTGATGCATCACTACTCTGGGTGATGGTTTTAGCCATTTATTTTTCATGGTTTGTTGCACTGCATACTGTAAAACTTTCTCTGCCTTTTCAAAGTTACCAACCAAAAGCCTCGCATGTGAAAAAGGATTGCTAACCTCAATCTCATGAGACGTCCAATCTTTGGCCTCCCTGCCCACTTTTTCAATCACTTTATGCTTACCATCTTTTTTAATGGCAATATAAGGCTCCACCTCAACTTTCTGAGGCGTGCCAAGCACACTTACAACCAACAATGATTCTGATAGCTCAACTAAAAGATCGTTAGACCAAATCGAAAACAATTTTTTTAGCAATTTACGCAACCTTATTTAGAAATATGCATGAACAATATAACGACCATAAAAACCAGTAACATATGTTCAAACAGCCCACAGCCCACAGCCCATTCTACCCGGTTTTGCCACTTATCTATGGCATCTCTTGATACTTAGGATATTGATCCGTAATCTCATGCCATCCAGCAATCGAATCAGCATATATGTGATAACGCTTTTCGCAGGTAAAAGGCGTTTCAATCGTACCCACACGCAGCCTTCGCTTATCAGGCATGTCACTTCTTGCACTGTATAATGGGCTGCCACAATTTGAACAAAAGGCCCTTACCTTTAATTCGTTAGACTGAAATTCTTTAATAAACTCAGTGCCCGTGAATTCTAATTTACCTGTATCAACAGGACTATTGGTGGCATAAGCCACCCCTTGTGCTTTTCTGCATTGAGAGCAATGACACATAGCCATTTCTTCAATCTCACCTTGGTAGGTGTACCGAACCTTACCGCACAAACAACTTCCTTTTATCATAGCTGCTCCTTTATTAGGTTGACTGATATGCCATTAAAACGCTTTTCACTGACTGATTTTACGTCCGTGTTTCAGCTCAACTTCATCAGGCACTTCAAATCGTGGTTCCATAAAATCAAACATCATATCCGTCACTTCAAATGCATAAACCGCTGGGTCTTTTTCGGTGTTTCGTTTATCAACACGCTGCTTTCGAATAGCTGTAGAAGCATCCAGATAATGCACCTCAGGTTCTAACCCCAGTGCTCTGGCTCGATTAGAAAAAACATCCCTTTGTTCTTTAGTAGTAAACCCAAGATCTAAAATCACATTGCCATCAATGGCTAAAATTTGTTCACTTACCTGCCAAATTTGATCGGAGCAGCGATTCACTCTTTCCATCATCCAATCAAAATCCAGATCGCCCATGTCTTTTGAAAACAGCGTCTGCATCCATGGGTCAATGGAAAACTTGATTGCTTGAATGTCCTTAGCCAGTGACAGCGAGTAAGTGGTTTTACCAACTCCCGTTGGGCCACAAACCAAAATGAGTCTTGCCATGTAATTTATAACCTTTTAGTGGGTGTGAGGGTTAAGCTAGCGTCTACTTTATAGGGTGAGTTCTCCAGCCAGCTTGCTGGCGATTTTGGCTGGCTTTGTTATGAGTCGGTGCAAGATGTAATAATTGTCAATCTATGACCTGGAATATCTTGCATTGAACCATTCATATAAACTTTGGTTTTATATATTTCAAATTTACCATCATCTTCAAACTTATACTTTCCTTCACCACATATAGAAGCAGCCTTGCTTTCAATCTTGGCTCTTAATTCACTTCGATCTGTATAAATATTCCCCTGAGCATTTATATCGTACTTCCCATTTCCTAATTCTTTATAATTGGCAACGGATAGGGAGCAGCCTGCTAATAATGCAGCTGATGTGATTCCAAATAACTTCATCATACTTAGTTTTCTCATAATTTAAGATTCATAACGCCTGCCCGCAGAGGCGAGTGAAACGAGTCCAGCCAGCTTGCTGGCGATACTGGCTGGCTTTGTTATAGGGTACATTCTCGTGCTACACCAATGTGTTCTTTAAATACTTCATAATCTTTAGAATTTATCACTTCGATATAGGCTTGATTGTTTTTTCCTGTATCGATAATAGTTACGATTCCTTTATCAAATTCAAGTTCTAGAATTTGTCCACCATGATGCAAGGAATCTGCAGTTAAATTGCAATTTTTCAACCAAGAGTCAAAATCCTTATCTGGTAAGTTAAATTTTACGCAGTAGGCTATAGCATCTCCGTCAATACTTATATTTTTGACGGTAGTCGGTAGCTCTACTTTATAATTGGAGCCGTCGAATTTAATGCAATCTTCTGAAAATGACGAGACCGAAAAAATAAGGAGTAAATTAAGTATTATCAGTTTCATCTATAGTGCTCTATAACGCCTGCCAGCAGGGGCGTTTACGTCCCTCTGGCTGGCTTTGTTAGTGTTATTTCGTTGCTGCATATTGTAATTCTGTATTTGATACAGTGATTTCATACACTTCCCGCTGTTTAAAAAAACATAGTCTGTTTTTTATATATTTCATTTCAGAAAGTGGGATTTTTACTGGTTTAAATAGCCATCCGCAAGAAAGCTCACTTCCCCACATATAAAGATTTTTATCATCTTTATAAACGCTAATAAGGTTTGTGTTAGCCCAGTCGCCATCGATAGCATAGAAAATTCTTTCATCTTTATTTAAGGCTTTAATCTCATTACTTGAGCAAGAATACTTTTTACTTAATTCACTCCATTTCATATCTCTTCTTGATATAAAAGTAGTGGTCAGCATAAACAGATAAAAAATTAAAAATGAAGCTATAACGTATTCCACTAGATTCTAGCCCTTAGATAAATTTCGAACACTAACGCCTGCAGCTGCGGCCGAGCGAAGCGAGGTCCAGCCCCAGCGTCTTTTTGCTGGGGCGAGGCAGGCTGCACTTGTTAGCTTTTTAAATTTTGGCAATTGTACCTTGAGCTATTGCCACCAATGATTCTTGTCCATCTTTTACCGCGTAAACGCTACAGCTACAAACCGCTTGGCGCTTGCTGGAAGAGATAACCGATGACCTAGCTATAAGTGATTCACCTACCGCAGGATTAACAAAGTTAATTTTATACTCTGAGGTTACAACGTTTATACCTAACACTGTACCAGCAACAAAAGCCAAACCGTTATCAGCTAAAGTACCAACTACACCACCATGAGCAAAACCATGCTGCTGTTTTAATTTATCCGTTAGCGGTAAATGGAACTCTGCATTACCCTGAGATAAGGATAAAAGTTCAACGCCTAACAATTTGCTAAACGGTTGAGATGCTAATCCAGTTTTGCCTAGTTCGAATAGTTCATTCATAGTTTGATTCTTTCCTTGAAGCTAACGCCCAAAGCAGCGGTTTATCCGCTGCCTTTGTTTGTTAAATTTTATTGTTTCCATAAATCAGGTGCACTTAAATCTTTTTCAGTTAATAGGTTGTCTACATATATACGTGGGTTGTTTTTCAATAGCCCTTTTTTTGACACCTTCTTAATGCACTTAACCAAA
>CAJXIT010000353.1 GCA_913054055.1 uncultured Thalassolituus sp. | reverse complement strand
AATTGGGCTGTGTCTTGTTTTCGCGCTAGCCATAAACTTATATTCACAAGGGCTAATGCCAAGAACCCTCCTGCGGCTAAAATTCCCCAGAAAGCTTTTGAATCCAATTCGTTTAAAAGTGCATTTTTGTTGGCGATTATGGGGGCTCTAAATACCATACCATCCACAAAGGGGCCGTTTGAAACTTGTAAAATTAGAGTGCTATTAACGGGTGAGGGTGGTAAAGCAACCATTCTATCCCCTAGGATGCCTACCTTTTTGTCTTTGAAGCCTTGCTGGCTAACATTACTGAAAATTTGTACAAAATGACCTTGCTGATGCTTGGCGAACACTCTTAGGGCGCTAAACCCCTCTCCGGGAAATAAGTATAAGGGTTCACTGACATTACTGAGTGTTAGGTCTAAGCGGTAGCTCACCATATTTTGCTCAGAGATACCCAGTTCGGACCAGGGGCTATGAATATTTTTGGCTCGCCAGTCCTTATGATCAAGAAAGGCTTGATTAATCTCATCTGGAGCGTGTTTTGGAAGGATGTGCCATGTGCCAGATAAGGTTAGAGGCGTATTGGTATTCCAGCAACTGAGATTGCGAGTGGCATGTGTCTCATCAATTAAACACGGTTCTGAAGCAGCACCACTGGATGCGCATAGCAATCCCATAAACACTATCAGTAAGCGTTTAAATATATGGCTAAGCGTCTGTATTTGAAGGTGAAAATAAGCGAGCTGCTGCATCCTTTAACTATAGCAGAGAATAATTGGGTTAAATTGGCTGTGATGGTGGCTTTAAGCTGAGTCCCGTTTACGCGAAAACCGGTAGCAACTCATCCGTTAGGCATTGATTCAGAGGTTACATTGATACAATGCTTAGTTACATAAGATAACGAATGTCATGATAAAAACTCACCTAGTGAAACTGTGTATGCCTTAAAACCTGTTTTAATTAAAACTAAGCGTGTGACCCAGTTCACATCAGGAGGTTTACCATGCAATCCATCAAACAGTTTCAAAACGAGCAAAGCCGTCTATACGCCAGTGTGGTGAGTGAGCCAAGACAGGGATTGTTAATGGATGTATGGAATGGCCAGGCTCAAAGCACAGAAAATATGAAGCAGGTTTTAGACTACAGCTTAAACAGCATTAAAGAACACAATCTTTCAAGTTGGTTAAGTGAAGTGAGCAAGCTGGACGCATTATTTGAAGTAGACCCAGAAGGTGCCGAAGTCTATTTGAGGCAACACTTGGCGCAAACACCGCTGTGCAAAATTGCGTTTGTATACAAGGCAGCAGGTGTTAAGCACATCGAGAAAATTACTCGAATATTTATACGTTGTGGTGTAGAGGTTAAAGGTTGCGCCACCTCAGTTATGGCCATGCAGTGGTTGCTAAAACCACGGCTTGTGAATAAACCTGAACCTGTGTTGGAGTTATAGCGACATATTTGGTCTGTTCGCGCCCGTTTCCTCAGGCTGGCAGGCGTGAATTTAGGCTCTGGTCTAAGATGTATAGGTGAGCCTTTAATGGCGAAAAAATAATAAGACGTGTTGTGGTAGGGGTAGTGCCACATTACGTCATTTTGGATTCTCTATACATGTCCAGTTTCATTGCAGAATTTTCACCGTGGACACTGATTCTGATCGGAATCATCTTAGTGTTAACGGTGTATTTTCAATTCTTTAAATACAGTTCTCGTACCGCAGAGGCGGCACCGACTATATTAACCAGTATTGGTATATTCGGTACGTTCTTAGGGGTTGCATTGGGTTTGACCAATTTTGATACGCAAAACCTACAAGAGAGCGTTCCCTTATTATTGGCAGGTTTAAAAACGGCATTTTGGTCGTCCATTGCTGGTTTGCTAGGTGCGTTAAGCATTAAAGGCCGAGCGGTGATGGATGCTACCAAAGGGGATAGCAATCAACAGCGCACTGCCAGTATTGATGACTTGCACAATGCCATGACGCTTATTCACCAGTCTTTAACAGAAAAAGATCAAACGCTTATGCAGGAGCTATCCATGCTAAGGGTTGAAAATCAGCGCCAAAGCGATGATCTCATATCGACGTTAAGTCGCTATCAAACTGAAATGGTAGAAGCCAACACCCAAGCATTGATTGATGCATTGGGTGCTGTTATGCGTGACTTTAATACTAAAATTGATGAGCAATATGGTGATAACTTTAAGCGCCTAAATGAAAGCGTAGGCAAGATGTTAGATTGGCAAAAAGAATACAAGCAGCAATTAATTGAGCTGGCGGATAATCAAAAAACCATCGGCAGTTCGATGAAAGATGCATCTTTTGCATTTGAAAATATGGTCAGCCATGCGGAATCATTTAATGGCATCAGTGAAAGCTTAGGCAATATGCTACAAGGCCTAAATACACAAAGGGATGTATTAGATAAGCATCTTTCAGGGCTAGCAAGGCTAGTAAGTGAAGCGGGTGAAGGCTTGCCTCAATTGGAAGAAAGAATGACGTTTTTAACCACAGGTTTAGCAGAGTCGTTATCGCAATACAGCGAGCGTATGGAGTCCATGTTGGAAAAAACCACCACCAGTATGGATGCCACCACCAAGAATTTAACCGAAAATCTACAAAGCTCTTATAGCGAAGCGTTTGGCCAATTGGATAACAAGATATTGCAAACGCTTACTCAAACCGATAAGCAAGTGGCCAAACTTGATGCCGCATTAGAGCAAGAGCTTAATAAATCGTTAAAAACCATGGGCGAACAGCTGGCTGCACTGAGTGAGAAGTTTGTTCAAGACTACAGCCCTTTAACAGAGCGCTTGCATGACTTAGTTAATTTAGCTAACCAGAAGGCTAATTAACATGTTAACCGATGAGGAAATGCTGGGAGGGATTAAAGAGCAAGAAGGTCATTGGGTAGCCGTGACGGATTTAATGGCCGGATTGATGATGGTGTTTTTGTTAATATCCATCGTATTTATGATTCATGTGGAGTGGCAACGTAAAAAAATCACAGATGTGGCCATCTTGTATGATCACCTAAGAACGCAGTTATATGAAGATCTACTCACAGAGTTCTCTCCAGATCTAAAAGAATGGGGAGCAGAGGTTCAACCCGATCTTACCTTTCGATTCAATAAAACAGAATTGCTATTTAGCAAAGGCGAATCCAGTTTAAACCCTCAGTTTCAAACCATTTTGGCAGATTTCTTTCCTAGGTATGTGGGTATCATTACTGCAGAAAAATATCGTGATGATATTTTAGAAGTACGCATCGAAGGTCATACATCAACGGGTTGGCTTGGGGCGGCATCTGAAGATGAAGCGTACATTTATAATATGGCGCTATCACAGGCCAGAACCCGGTCTACTTTAGGGTATTTATTAGCCTTGCCTGATGTGAAGCAGCAAAAGGTTTGGCTACGAAAATACTTAACGGCAAATGGCTTGTCTTCAGCAAAAGCCATTGTGCGTCAAGATGGCAATGAAGACGGCGAGCGTTCGCGCCGTGTTGAATTTAAAGTGCGAACCGATGCTGAAGGTAAGATTGCCACTATCTTAGAAGATGCGTTGCCATAACTTTAAACCTGCCTCTTTTTATTCAATAACGCTTGGGCTGAACTATGAAGTTAGTAGACTTTAAGCAAGACAAAACCCTAGATGATTTACGAAATAAAATGGGTGCCGAAGAATATGGGAAATTTGAACTATTTGATCCTAGTCGGCATTTGTCATGGCAAGAACGTCAAAAAATAAATAGTGATTGGATTGAAATTTCATCATCTTCATTGCATGCATATGGAGATAAAACCCTGGCTTATAAAAACTCTCATATTTTTTGCCAAACCAGCGATCA
>CAJXIT010000352.1 GCA_913054055.1 uncultured Thalassolituus sp. | reverse complement strand
TCAGACGTGTGCTCTTCCGATCTCAAAGGCAAAGCCTAATGCCGCCTTGGCCGCCTCAGTGGCATAGCCTTTACCCCATGCATCTTTGGATAACCGCCAACCAATTTCAACACAGGGTGTCACTGGCAAATCGTAACTGGGTTCATGTAAACCCACAAACCCCAAAAAGCGTTGATCACTCAACCTTTCAATGGCCCAAAATCCCCAGCCTTTTTCCGCTATTAACCCTTGAAAATATTTCGCCATTTCAAGGCTTCTCTCGGCAGTTTGGGTGCTAGGATAAAATGCCATTACATCAGGGTCTGCGTTGAGCGCCGCAAACGGTTCATAATCCGCCTCCCTCCACTGCCTTAACAATAATCGCTCTGTTTTAAGTTCCATTTTATTTCATTCCTTCCTTCGCATCAGCTAGCTGCGCTGATTAAACTGCAATGGAATCGACTGAGTCTCTTTTACCTCTTCCATCACAATGTAACTTTTTGAATTTTTCACCCCAGGTAACGTAAGCAGCATATCCCCAAGTAAAGCGCGATACTCAGACATGTCATTAATGCGCGCTTTAATTAAATAATCCGCATCACCGGACACTAGGTGGCACTCCATAATATAAGGCAATTGCTCAACCGCTTTATTAAATTCAGCAAACGCATCCGGTGATTGATACGACAAAGAAATCTCAACAAACACCAGCATGGCGCAATTTAAAGCCTGAGGGTTTAGCTTGGCATAATACCCTTCAATATAGCCTTCTTTTTCTAAACGCTTCACCCGTTCAATACAGGGGGTTGAGCTTAAACCCACCTTTTCAGCTAAATCCACATAGCTAATGCGCCCATCCCTTTGCAACACACTTAATATGCTGAGATCCAATCGATCCAGCGCACGTAACTTAGAACTCGGCATAATCAGAGTTTCCTACTATAAAACTAACATTTACCGGAATTAAATCCTGTAAAAACCTAAAAATCGAAGCTTAAAACTTATAAAAACGGCCTAACATAGGTTTATCAAATAGTCATAGCACCCTAATAATGGGTTCGGGTCATTCAATATGCATATTCTTATTTTAGGCAGCGGCGTATTAGGGGTTGCCAGTGCTTGGTATCTTGCCAAAGCAGGCCATCAAGTGACGGTCATCGATCGCCAATCAGGCGTTGCCGAAGAAACCAGCCGCGGTAATGCCGGCATGATATCCCCAGGCTATGCCACCCCATGGGCAGCACCCGGTGTGCCAGTTAAAGCGGTGAAATGGTTAATGCAAGACCTTGCCCCCTTGATGATCAAGTACGGCGAGCTAGATTCCAATACCCTGTCATGGATGGGCAAAATGGTGGCTAATTGTAATGCTAAGTCTTACCACATTAATAAAGAGCGCATGATGCGCTTGGCTGAATACAGCCGTGATTGTTTTAAAGATCTACGCAATGAACTGAACATTGATTACGAACAAAGGCAGTTCGGCACTCTGGAATTATTCCGCTCTCAAAAACAAATGGATGGATTAGATAAAGATACTCAAGTTCTTCGTGAATGCGGTGTGGCGTATCGTCAATTAAATGCGCAAGAATGCCTTGAAGTTGAACCGGCACTGGCCAACGTAAAAGACAAAATTGTGGGTGGCCTACATCTACCCGGAGATGAAACCGGAGACTGTTTTAAATTCACCACTGCCCTTGCAAAAGAATGTGAAAAATTGGGTGTGGTCTTTAAGATGAACACCAACATTCAAAGCATCAATGTGTGCAATGATAAAGTGGTCAGTGTCACCACAGATAAAGGCATTTACCATGCCGACAACTACCTAGTGGCACTGGGCAGTTACTCCACACAATTATTAAACAGCATTGATATTAAAATCCCGGTTTACCCAATTAAAGGTTACTCGCTCACTCTGCCCATTGAAGATGAAAGCTGTGCGCCGATATCAACCGTAATGGATGAAACCTACAAAATAGCCGTCACCCGCTTTAAAGACCGCATCCGTGTTGGCGGCACGGCCGAAATTGCTTCCTACAATTTAGACCTTGATGAAAAGCGCCGCGCCAATGTGGAATACGTGGTTCAAGATTTATTTCCCGGCGCAACGGATATCAGCAAAGCCGAATTCTGGACAGGCTTGCGCCCAATGACCCCCGACAGCACCCCAGTTTTAGGGGGCACCAAATACGACAATTTATATTTAAACACGGGTCACGGCACCTTAGGTTGGACCATGTCTTTAGGTTCAGGAAAATTTGTGGCCGACATCATCAGCCAGCGTAAAACGGATATTAACCCTGAAGGTTTGTCCATCGATCGTTATTACGCATAAACCCGCAAATAACTGAATACATTAACAACAAGAATTGAGATACGAGATCACCATGGGCAGAGCTGCTACCGCAACCATTAACTTTGATGCTTTACGCCACAACTACCGCTTAGCCAAACAAGCGTCAGGCAACCGTAAAGCTGTGGCCATAATTAAAGCCGATGCTTATGGCCATGGTGCCGTAATAGTGGCTAAAGCGTTAAGCGCAGAAGCGGATGCCTTTGGTGTGGCTTGCATAGAAGAGGCCATAGAATTAAGGCAAGAAGGCATTAAAAATCCGATTCTATTATTAGAAGGCTTTTTCACAAAAGACGAATTAGAAACCATCAGTAATTTAAACTTATGGACCGCCATTCATAGCCTTGAACAAATAAACATTCTGGCTAACAGCGCATTAAAAAAACACATTAATGTTTGGCTAAAAATGGATACCGGCATGCACCGACTTGGTATCGAGCCTGAACTGTATGAACTGGCTTTTCATAAACTAAAAGCATTACGTCAAGTAAATGAGGTTGTGTTGATGAGCCACTTTTCATCCGCCGATGACATTTTATGCGTCGATACTAAAAAACAGATTCATGTATTTGAACGTGCAACCAAAAATATCAACGCTCCTAAAAGCTTAGCCAACTCGGCAGGCACACTGGGGCATGAATCCAGCCACAAAGATTGGCAACGCCCGGGCATCATGCTTTATGGGGCCACGCCGTTTGCCACCCCTCACCCTATTGCAGACCAATTACAATCGGTCATGACATTAAGCTCAGAAGTGATTGCCATTCACCATCTAAAAAAAGGGGATGGCGTGGGTTACAGCAAAACCTATATATGCGACCAAAATACAAAAGTAGGTACCGTTGCCATGGGGTATGCCGACGGCTATCCACGTCACGCTAAAAACGGCACACCCGTCATAGTGAATGGACAGAGAACAAAAATATTAGGTCGTGTTTCAATGGATATGTTGGCGGTTGATCTCACCCATATTCAAGGGGCAGCGGTGGGTAATACCGTGGTTTTATGGGGGCCGGATTTGCCAGCATCGGAAGTGGCACCGTATTGCGACACCATCCCTTATACATTATTCACTGGGGTTACACGCCGAGTACATAAAGAATATAAAAATATTCTAAATCGTGACGTGAATGCATTTAGAAAAGCCGGATAGGGGCCACTCATCACAGAATCATTAAAACGACATTCTTAAACCCGTTAGAATGTCGATTCCACGATTGGGTGTGCCTACCGTATTATCAACATTGCCATCGGCCACACTAAAATAGGTTTCCTCCAATGCGTTACTGACATGGCTGTACCATTCCATTGAACGGCTCAGTTTCCAGCGAAGATTCATTTCCACAAAGGTTCGGCTTGGCACCTTTCTATATCCATTGACCGAGGAGTCAAAATCTTCTTTAGACGAGTGGTAATTAACCAACAGGCTGGTTTCAAAATTTTGATATTTATAAGCAATACTGGCTCCGGTTACAAACCTTGCATCACTGTTTATATTTTT
>CAJXIT010000351.1 GCA_913054055.1 uncultured Thalassolituus sp. | reverse complement strand
ACGTTTTTTTACGCATAATCCCTTCACATTGAATGACTTTAAAGCCACGCTCATTTTTCAATACCGTAATGCCTTTGAAATGTTCTTTTAGCGTCACTTCATAATTTAAAAACTCATTGGCCACAATCAGAAGTTTGCCGCTCAGCTTTAAATAATCCTTAGCTTGGTTTAAAAACGTTTCAGTAACATTGTAATGGGTTTTCACTCCTTGGTGGAAAGGAGGGTTGCTAATTATCCAGTTATAACGCTCTTGTTTATCGGCTTTTTCTAAACCGTTACTGGCAACACATTCTGTATACGGGATTTTGTTGTCTTCAATGTTTTTTTGACAGCTTTTTACCGCTAAAAAATCATCGTCTAACATTTCAATTTCTTCAAATTCGATGTTCTGACTAATGTAGCCACCAATTACACCTGCACCACAGCCAAAGTCTAAAATACGCCCTTTGATTTTTCGTGGCAGGTTATCCAATAAAACTTGTGTACCTTTGTCTAGGCTGTTTTGGCTGAACACACCAGGTAAGGCTTTTAAGTTTAAGCCCAGGTCATTTTCTTGGTTAATATAGTAGCTGTCTAAATCAAACGTGGTCACATTAGTTGGTTCACTGGCCGTAATGATGGCGCTGTGTTTCCCAGAGGTGAGTTTGGTGACGTTAGTAAAATCATGTTTAATATTTTTTGCCAGACTTTTAATCCCCCCTCTATTCTCTCCAATAAAATACAGGTCGCCATTTTCTGTTAAGCAGTTGCAAGCATAGTCAATGATATATTTTAAGCGGGCTTTTGCTTTAGGTAGAAAAATATAAATCTGCTCAAATTTGTTTGTTGGCAGTTCTGTTACCGACTGGGTGTTGAAACCAGATTTTTCAAACGCGCTATGAACAGCATGGCTGAAGCTGGCAACGGTCCATTGATTGGGGATATTGGACGCAAGATCATCTTGTGGCGGGTTAATCAAAAGGGCCTGTTCCGGCAGGTCTTGCTGAAGCAGTAACTGGCTTGGAAGTGATAATGACATAATAATTGGGTATCCAGTAAGTTGAACTCTGGTGCTATGGCATAAGAATTCGCAGCTTAGGGTGCTGATGTTTGGCCATGGAATTGAATACAAATCTGCTGGCCTAAATATTAGGGCGCATAATACCTGATCTTAGGCAAAAGATAATGTTTGATTTGTAAGTAACCCCTGACCTTAAGGAGTATAGGTCAGGGTTAGGAATTAGGGGGGCTTAGAACTGGTAAATGGCGTTTGCTTGATAAGACTGTGTCAGGTCTTTGTTTAAGTATTCCAGGCGAATCACAGCTTTAGGATGGACACGATATTGCGCGCCAAAGCCCATTAATAGGCCGTCATCCCCATTAATGCCGTAACCAATACGGACTAACGCGGCTAACTTATCATTAATTTCTGGTAGGCCTTTACTTACAACGCCAGCAAACCAAATTCCATCGGCATCTTGGTTGATTTCAGAAAAATCTTTGGTTTTGATGATTCCCGCTTCTGCAGAAATGTCGAACCCTTTTTTATTGCCGTATTCATAACCCGCAAAAAGCTGAAAACCGTTGGCTTTTAAATCTGATCCACCAAAGGTCGATTGATCAATACGGTTATGGTTTAAACCAAAGCCTGCATAAATTTTGTCGGTATCAATTGTGATTTTACTATCGCTGGGCGCAGTCTCAGCAAAACTAAAGCTGGATACAGTAGCCAATAGGCAATATGCAAAAAAGTGTTTCATGGTTAACTTCCTTCTTAACTGTGTCAATATTTTGCGCGCAGTTTATCAGTTAAATAATCAGCTGCAAGCTAGGCTCTTGCATATTTGAGAACTGCTCGCGCAATATCAATATTTGTTCTGACCAGTAACGGCCTGTGTTAAACCATGGGAAGGCGTGTTTGAATGCTGGGTCGTCCCAGCGTTTAGCCAGCCACGCGCTGTAATGCATTAAACGCATGGTGCGTAAGGTTTCAATTAATGGCAGCTCATGTGAAGGAAAGGGTAAAAAAAGCTCGTAACCTTTTGCAATGGCGGCTAGTTGGCCTTGCATTTGATCTCGCTCACCGTGCATTAACATCCAAATATCCTGGATTCTTGGGGCTAACGCACAGTCATCTAGGTCCACCATATGTGGAATGTTTTCAGTTTGGTGTGGCGGCCATAATAAATTACCTGCGTGTAAATCCCCATGGGTCAACTTGAGGCTTGGGCTGTTTTCATCCCACCGCTGTTGAATCAACGCCACTAAATCAGAGCTTAAGGTTTCATAGGCTGGCAGCAAGCTGTCATCCACAAAGTGATTTTCTAATAAAAACTGACGGCTATTTGCTGCAAAGCTTTGTGGTGTAATGGATGCTCGGTGGGATATTTCCATGCAATTGGCCACCTGATGTAAGCGCCCAAGTAAGCGGCCCATTTGCTCAAAGTCATCTAGATGTTCAATTTGCCCACTGTATCCCCCTTGCTTAGGGAACAATGCAAAGTCAAACCCCTCAAAATGAAATAAGGTATCACCATTAATCACCAGCGGCGCCACGACAGGTAAGTCGTCTTCTTTGCACTCCAAAGTAAACATATGCTCTTCTAATATGGCTTCACGACTCCAGCGTTCAGGTCGGTAAAACTTGGCAATTAAATCAGCGTTGTCTTCCACCCCCACTTGGTAAACTCGGTTTTCATAGCTGTTTAGCGCTAACTGATGCCCACTGGTGATCATGCCTTGTGATTCAATGATGGAATCAATGGCATTAAGAACGGTATCGGGTGTTAAGCGATCATAGGCGTAGGACATGATGTGGACGACTCAATATGAATTAACGCCAGTGTACTGATTTACCTTTGCCGTGGCGATAACACAGTATGATTTTTTATTATTGGAATGGGTTAAACAGGTGTTCTGGCTAAACACGCTACGCTGATGCTTTTGGCTCCTGCTCTTTTTAGTATTTGGGCGGCACTATGACAGGTGGCCCCAGTGGTGACAACATCATCGATTAGTAATATGTTTTTGCCTTTTATATGGGTGGATGTGGTGAGAGAAGCCAGTGCAAAGGCCCCTTTCAGATTACTTAAGCGCTGCTTACGGTTAAGGTTTTTTTGACTGGTTTGAAATTCACTTCGAATAAGGCCGTCTAGCCAAGGTGTATTGATTTTTTTGCCCACTTTTATGGCGAGCTCTCGCACAGGATTGTACTCCCTTTGAATCAAGCGTCGCCAGTGATAGGGCACGGGGATGATTAAGTCAAAATGATGATCCTTTAACTGTTCGATGAGAGTGTCAGTGATGTGGTCGCTGCCAAGGGCAAACGTTTGATTTTTTAATTTATTGATTAATCCAACCACTGGTCCGGAATATACATAGGGGCAGATCACTTGATCAAAACTGGGTGGGCGGCTAATACAGTGCCCACATATTTCACCGTGATGATTGGGTTCGGCACATCTTGGGCACTGGATTTTCAAGGTAGGCAATGCTGCCAAACAAATTTGGCAAATACTTTTAGAGCTTGGGCTTAAGCAATATATGCAATGGTTTGGTAAAACGTTAAGTAATAAATCCGCTAAATATTTCCTTAAAATGGCTAACATAATTAGTGAGTGTCATTCGCTGTGAGGCATAAATTATTACAGAGTCACCCTGAATATAAATCAGTAAATAGTACGCTTTAACTAAAAAATATGGATATATAAAATAGAGCCAAAAAGTTAATACGCAATAAGTTCAAAAATGGATTATAAGAAGAAAGTACTGTACCAACTGAATGTATATAAAATTTATACGCAGGTTCAGTGTTTACGGGGGGATGTGAATAAAACTAAAAAATAGATCATTTGA
>CAJXIT010000350.1 GCA_913054055.1 uncultured Thalassolituus sp. | reverse complement strand
TAAACAGAACGGGAAAGACTTTATAGTATAAAACGGTTAAAGGTTTCTATAGCGACATTTCGCTAAATTCACTAGCAAATTTTCGAGTACATTACTTATAAACGAAGCTAATACAATAAAAGTGCTTGAGATAAAAAATCATAGCCCCAACATTAAAGTCATTACATTGGGCTATGATTTTACAAAATACCGTTGAGATTAATACACAGCTTAATCGCGAGTGTGCTTCATGTGATGTACAACACGTTTTGGCGGACTGTCTACATCATCGTCCTTCTCTAGTGGTAATTCAATTGCAGTATATCTTTCTTCTTCAGAGATATCTTCTAAACGCCGAAGCGTGTTCACCTGAATATGAGGCCATAGTGTTGTTTCACCGCTAGCACCAAACATGAACTCAAAGTCAACAATCTGCTCATACTGTAATTGGTCAATAACTTTGTCTGTCCCATTTTTATCTTTAATCACCACCTCCTCTATCCACATACGATAGCGCACACGTGCAACTCTGCAATAACGCTCAATCATAACATTATTAATCGCGCCACCTTGAAGCCCTGTTTCATGGCGAGAATCTAATTCAATTAGATCATATTATTGAAATGTAAGCGTATCATTAAAATCTTTTAAAATAAGGTTTGGTTGGACCGTGTAGGGAAACTTAGCACCAAATTGATTATAATTAAAAATACGCTGAAAATAAGCCCTAGCACTATTAACTCCTCCCCCATCTTGCTTTTCTCTAGGTAAATCAGTCCAGTCATGTTTTTTGCGCGAGCCGGCTATCAGATCAGACTCTGGATTTATACCCATAGTAGGAGATATGGAAAGATATTGCTGCTCCCAAAGAGAGGCTATACTTGGCTCAAACCGACCATTTTTTATACCCTTTGCCTCTTTACTTTGTGTGATCTTGCCCGTTAAATGAATGGTCGTCCCATGTGGTATAACCCCTGAACGAGATATTGAATTCGGAGGTACAAACTGAGGCCCAAGCTCACCAGGGCCTATCACTGGATCCCCTGCATCTTCTATAAATGAAGCCTCTGTGGAAGGATGTTTGAACATAGTAGGTGGATTTTGTGTTGGACTATCCTTTTTCCACGGCATGGTGTTATCACCAAGCCAAATATACATCCCGTTTTCAAAATGCTGTAACAAATCATCGTTATCAATAATTGCAGTTTCGTATTTTACAGCT
The DNA here is from genome assembly GCA_913054055.1 of uncultured Thalassolituus sp. Lineage (GTDB taxonomy): Bacteria > Pseudomonadota > Gammaproteobacteria > Pseudomonadales > Oceanobacteraceae > Bermanella. The sequence goes on along the minus strand of CAJXIT010000350.1, from coordinate 2,647 downwards.
CCGTTAAATTGCTCGTTAGAACCTGCACGGTTACGAACAGCCGCATTTACCTTCGTAAACTTAAGTTGCTCTCTATATTCTTGAGATTTAAAATGAAAAACTCCAAAAACAGTTTCAGCAGATGTACCTGGTGATGGCATGCAGGTCGTGTGTAAGCCCTTTGGACCACCTTTCCAATTTACCCAAGTCCCATTGAGTTTCGATAAAACCCCAAATTGGGGAATTTGTGGTACAGCATCTTCAGACCAGGTGTTATAGGGCTTAATTGAAGAACTATGAAGTTCCTTAGTCATTGTATTCTCCTTACTTACTAGAAATATGAAATGTGGTGTGCTCAGTTAATTTTAGCCATAACTATCACTTAGACCTTTGTTTATAAATGATAGTTAAAACTTACTCACGGGAGGCCAGTGAGGATTATCAATTTCATCCTCTCCTACCGCCGTAACCGCCTTATGTGCAATTAAAAGGGGAACATTTGCTGTTCACCCACTTCCTCTAGACGTTGCTTTAAGTAATCAGCAGCACAATATTGGTCAATTACATTATTCATGATTTTTCTCGAAGTTTTACAATAAAAAGGAGGCACTTAGCCTCCAGTCTATGGTTACTTAAGCTTTATCAAAGTAAGTTAAATTGACACCTAAAATACTAAATCTATCGAATGTTTCATCAATAGGTACATCGCTTAGGTTCAAGGTAGGATCTATGTATTCATTAATTAGCTTAGAAGCATTTTTGTTATAAGCCGCGGTGATTGCACTGGAAGATGATTCGCCATTTTCCTCTTTATAAAGTTTATCTAGCGGCTGTAAATCAAACCCTTTTTCTAAAACAAGATCAGTAGAGCGCAATGCTCCTTCTACCCAGCCTTGGTAGTCAGAAAATGCTTCCCCACAGGTAAATAAATTAGGCAAAGGCTCTGTTAGTTCAGCCATAACCTCTTTATCGTCTGCCCCTACAGCCCATTGGTGCACTCCATAACCAAATTGCTGGCTCATTGGTAAATCAAAATCAACACTGCCTTCCCAAATACGTGCGCTAGTCAGTACAGGTTTTGGTACATAGCGCGTATCAAAAATATCTTTAAAGAATGCTGTTGCCTGTTCTACAACTGCTGCAGATGCGGGGTATATATCTGAGGGTACATCACGGACATACTTATCTTGATGAGGATTGTGATATAGCTCACCTTTGTTCTGTAACGCACTCCAAAAGTTTATATTTAAGTAGTCACAATAGATAGTTAGCGCCGCTGGACGGCTATACTTTTGTTTATTAATATCATCAAGTTTGAGTTGTGTTTGTTTATCCGCACTGGTTTTGCGTTCTTCATACATAAGTGCTGCTACTAGTGGTTCGTTGACCGCATAGAATGGATAAACGGAGCCTGTGGGAAGATCAGCAAAGTTTGGACCAAACTCAACGGATGGACGACCAGTTATTCCTGTTGCCCACCATGGAGTGTCGTAGTAAAGGTTAATCTTAAGTAATGGCTGATTAGTTGCAGTTTGTAGTGTATTCCAAAGTTTTTGCGACTTCTCTTTTGGTAAATCATTAAATGCATTTGAGCCAATAAACAAACGCTCAAGCGCCTGCCTTGGTAGGCCTAAAATGACTTTTTTGGCGCGAATAGTCCCTGATACCACTGAGCCACTGCCCTCAGCGCGTGTATATTTAAGCAAATACTCTTTACATTCTTTATCGTAGTCTATTGCTTCTATTTCAGTTTGAAGATGAATGCGCTCCTCACCAATTTTCTCAACTAAAGCGTTCGGTAAAGTACTGAAGCCGTCTTTAAAGGTACGAAACTTAGCATCAGCAGGGAAATCTTCTAACAGTTGATAAGCAACTCCTGCATTCATTTTCGACAAAAATGTGCCATTAAAACCAAGTGCGCGATAAAGCATAGTAATACACTCTTGTGAGTAACCCATATCTGAGAATAAATCCCATAATGACCACTCATTTAAGCCTTTGTCGTTCCATTTACACTCTAAGCGAAAGTTTTGCCAAAACTGCGGACCTTTCACCTTCGGGCGCTCATTAAAATGTGGGTTTGCTTGTAAAATTCGGTTAAACACCACATTAACTATTTCAGTTGGGTTCATTCCTTGCTCTGGCTGTTTCAAATTATATAGTTCAGACCAGATCGCAAAATCATCTTTTGCAGCATCATTAACTGAAAAGCTTTCTCCACGGAAATACAAGCGATTATTACCACCGCTGTTCATAGGGAATGGCACAATTTCGTCCTGCAAATCGAGCTCTAGAAATAACGCCATTAAGTCGTCCATACTATCGAACAAAAAACGCATACCGCCTTGCTCTTCTTTGACGGTTATTATGTCAAGTTGGTTAGGACCTTTTTTTTGGTTATGGAAATTAATTAAATCTGAGTCTAAGCGTCCACCAGTTCTATCGGAGCGCTCTAATATAGCTAAATCGCTGATGTTTTTTTCATTATTAAGTCGCCAAGCGCTATAAAGGCCCGACATACCGGCACCAACAATCGCAACAGCCGCAACACCAGAAACGGTGAGAGATACTCACGCATCTCAAGCACAACGGACAGGCCCAACCCAAGTGCGAGACCAGTGATGACAAACGGCGCCCCGTCTATGTCGATAATGTCTTCTATGATGCT
>CAJXIT010000349.1 GCA_913054055.1 uncultured Thalassolituus sp. | reverse complement strand
TGGAGCATTTCATTTTGTAGAAGTTTTCCAGAAACATTTAAATTTTGAAATTCATCGATGACGCATAAGCCAACGTGAAACTCGCGAAACAGGACATGGATAGCTGATTCCATTTTTGCAATTTTTTCGCCTTCATAAAGCTTTTCGTAGCAAGGGTAATCAAATGATTTCAGCGCTTTATCCAAAGCTCTGAAAATATTCATACAAAGTCCACTTCGGGTTCCGTCATGTGGCATATCGACAAACAAATAGGTGATTTGTGGGTTTTCTAGGTCGAGTGTAGGGTGTCGAATGACTTGCGGAAATAAACGTGCAACTGTATTGCGTGTAAATGTTGATTTTCCGGCTCCACTTGGCCCAGTAAGTACGCTACTTTCGCTAGTTGTACTACCTTCTAGAATGTCATCATCCTCACCATCAAAATTGAATTCAGGACTAGCCAGTTCATAAGTCCATTCTGTTACTTCGCTATTATTAGGATTGCGATCTTCGTATACAGACACTATTGTGTCGTACAAATGCGAGTAAATCTCATAATGTGTATAACTAGGTAAATACAGCTTTCTGAGTTGCCTGATAGTTTTGATTCGCTCATCCGCACTGTCATCTGTTGCTTTGAGGTTGATTAGCTTAATGGCGGTGGCAGGACTAAAAGTTTTTACCTCCAGCTTTGGGGGCAGTGCCGTTATTAATGGGTTATTTGCATGCAACGGGTTATCTGTTTCATGATATTTCGCGTTTACAATTGTAGTTTTCATAATTTTTAATACCTCTGATTAATTATCGTAGAATGCATTTCTTGCATCATGTTCATCTAATTCGTTTTCGACAGATTGTGCTTGCGCTGGCAAATTGACTGTCATCGTGTCTTGAACAGCATTCAAGAAGCCCACAACCTGTCGTTGTTGGTCTAACAGTGCTTCAAATTTTCGGTTTTTACGGATTTGCTGAATTGTTCCTGTTGGGCTGGGCTTACGCTCTTTTTCAGCTTTTTTAACTGTATCTTCAAAGTGATCCATTAATGTTAGGTAAGCAGATAGTTCTGATTCGAATAGTTCTTGATCACCATCAGGGTCACCGTTTTTATGATCCTTTATTTCTTTAAATGAGCATTTTGCGTAAATGGCATCGTCTTGTTCTAAGTACGCAGGTACAAGCCTGTTGTCTGGTGTAACAATAAGAATGCAACCAGCAAAGCCTCTGTGATATTTACATTTGAATTGGTATAGTTTTTTACCTTTTTTACGGTCTTGATATCCTTCTTCTTTGGTCCAGCTACAGGTATATTTCAATCCATGATCTTGCAGGTACAAATGAGTTTTGTGACAAGTCACAGTGCCTGTTTCAAGAAGATCTAAATATAACTGAGATTCCGGCACATACATTGTATAGCCGGGTCGATTATCTTCCCCCCAATCCCAAACATGCTGAGGAATTCTTTTAACTCCATCACGGGCCATTTCAAACGTGAGTGGGAATTGCTTATTTTGAATTCTGTTGTTTCGAACAATGATGTATCGAATAAGGATGTCGTAAAGTTCATTTATTGTTAAACACGCATTTTTTCGCGCCACTTGTCTTGCTCTATCTAGCTTAGAGTCTGTCTCATGGCCTTTACTTTTTCCACGAAACAGCTTCATTGCAATTTCAAAATGTTGCTCTCCCATTTTTTTGTCATCACCTCGACCAACACGACCAAATTTAACGGTAATAGGCACTCCTGCGGTGATTGGCCCTTCACTAACTTGACCTTTGAAAACATCATTATCGACATAGATTATTTGGGGTACCCATTTTGACTTCCAACCTGAGGCATCTATATCGAGACCTAGTTCATCGACCCATTTTTGTTTGTCTCTGCTCGCATTGAATATAGCTTCCTTTACAGTTGAGAAGCTCGGTGACTCCGTTGTGATATATAAGCCAGTAATTACATCTGAAAAATTATCTACAACGAAATAAACTGTTCCCTTACCTATTTTTGTTTTCCGTTCAGGGTCAAAAATACTCACCAGTTCTTCAGGAAATGGCGTTTCATCGAGGTAATAGATTTCGCCCGGACCTGAGGCATGAACATTTGAATTACCTTCCCTTCCATCATTGTTAGCAGCAGCCTCCATTGGATTCTTTTTACCACGATCTCGTTGTGCGATATTCCCGTTATAAACACTGTTAAGTCTGTAATAGAATTGATCGTAAGTTGGGCGTTCATATGGTGGCTTTAATTCAACTACAAATCGAGATCCTGTTGCTCTTTGCTCTTCGGAAGTCGCAGCTCTACGACACTTATAATACTTATCTTTCAACATCTGCCTAAAAGCATCGATGATTGTTAGTGAAGAGGTGGTAGCGTATTTTTTTATATACAGCTCAATTATTTTTTCATCTTCGGGAAGTAGCTCCATTCCTTGGAAGTTCACAGGCACACGCCCTTTTTTCACTTTATGGTTAGTACTTCTATCCTTTTCTGCACTATCTTTGCCTTGAGGCATAATTAAGCCGATCTTTCTACAGCCATGTCTTAAAAAACTATAAAAGGTGTCATAGGTAAATTGTCTAGTTACCCCCGCAGCCTCAGCAGCATTTGCAAACACCTTATCGCCAACACAGTTTCGAAGTACCGCATCGATTTCATTAATTAAGGGAAGTATTGCACTGTACCTACGCTCAACTTTAGTCTTTTGTTTTATAGTTAGTTGGTCTTCGGAAATTAGAGTTTTTGGGTGCCATGATGGCTCAACTACCATTAAATTATAGTTTTCAATATATAAAACTAGTTCATTATATGAGACGTGTAGGGGAGCTAGTGTTTTCGACTCTTGATTGATGATTACTACTAAATCACTATACGAATCCAAGTACACAACTAAGTGATTCTCAGTTATGGCTCGTCCATTCAGCCGAACAGGGTCAACATTACTGGGAGAAATCACGCTAAAGCGGTTTAATTCGTCTGAGGGAAATTCGGATACAGCTAACATACTTCCCCCTTAAGCCGAGAAGCCAGCAGTAATAGTGCTATTTGCTTGAACTTTAGCTAACCCTAAATCAATAGCTGAAAACTCCAAAAATAAGGGGCGTTCCCAGTTGATATCAATTTTGTGATGCCAAATGCTGTTATAAAAGAAATGAGCAGCAACGGAGAAATCTATACCCATTTTATTTGCACTCATTCGCAACAGCTTGGATGCTCTCTCATAAGGGGTTTGTGCAATCAAAATTAAGAAGGTTTCTAACCAATCTGTGATTATCGACCTAAGAAGGGGATTCAGCTTGGCATGACGATACATGCGTTCTAGATTTCTGACTGGCTCAATTTTCAAGTTATTGCTAGTAGTAGTTTCAAATTCGAAACCATGCTTGGCGCAGTATGCCTCTTGAATTGCAAGCTTTTCGACACTTCGTATTTTAAAAGTCTCGTCATGCTGCTTTACAGCGATTCCTTTCTTGCCAGCGCTGATGTCACATATAAAATCTAAAGTTTGTACGATAGGCACTTTCGTTCCCGGATATACGGGATGCTTAACATTTAGCTCTTTGGCAATAACTAATGTCTCAGCTAAAGGCAAGCCAAACTGCTCTTTTGTGTCTGAAACTGTCTGGTCAAAAGCTAATAGCATGAATTGGCAGACTTCGTTCTGGCTGAGCAGATGAACAACGCGATCTTCACGGAAGTGCTTAATTTTACATTTTACTCCGCTGGATCTGACATCATGTACTGTCCAGAAAGGAGTATAAGTGTTTCCTTCCAATAAACTTTCTTCATGTTGGTCTATCCAATTTTGTTGTCGTTTTAAAGTGACCCCTTTTAATCGTTTTCTCATAATTACTACTCCAATAAAAAATACACTTTTATATAAATAG
>CAJXIT010000348.1 GCA_913054055.1 uncultured Thalassolituus sp. | reverse complement strand
AAAGTATTTAACCGTAACTTTACCAATTTGTTTTTAAAAGGCGACATGACAAAATCTATGTTCATCGATAACCCTCGTGACCATAGTTTTACCCACGCCAATGAAAAAAGTAACGCTATTTCTGTGGTACAAATTCACGATACACAGGCAGAACTAGCGCAACAAAAAAATGAAATCAGTGCCAACGTGGCAGAAAAAATAAAATACCTGAGCATAGACAAGCCTAATCTCAGTATCGTATTTTCAGGCAAGCTAAATCAGCCACTCACCATCACCGCCACGGTTAAAGCCCCTGTCAGTGAATACCAAGATTTAAGCGAACAGCAAGATCAAGTATGGGTTGTTCACTCTGACATGAATTTAATCAATGCCGGCCAGTCAGCCATTGACCAAGCCGCCATTGAAAAACGCTTTAAAAGCTTTAATAACGCCCACTATCAGTTAACGGGGTTTGACTTCTCAGGCTTGGATGATCAATTAAACATTCCATTTAAAGAATTGACCGTCATGAAAAACAAACTGGCTTATTTATTAAATGGTTCGGTTGAAGTGATCCCAGCGGTTGAAATGCCTAAGCTCGTGCAGGCAGAAAAAGTAGAAGACAAACCTAAAATGTCCATCTTGATCAGTGACATTGATGACCTACACTTGTGCGATGTTACAGATGCCGATGTGTACTTTAAACTACCTGAAAGCTTTAAAGTGGGCAATACAAAGTACATTGATATCTTTTTAGAAAACCCAAGATTAATCCCTTGGTTCCCAGCGGTATTAATCGGAAAAGATTATGACGAGTCCGTTAAAATTTTAGATGTGGTCAAACCCAAATGCATTGTGAGCAACAACACAGGTGTGGCGTACAAAGCATTTGAAAAAGGCATAGATTGGATTGCTGGGCCATTTATGAACACCACTAACTCTTACGCCCTTAAAACTCTGCAAGAAGAACTGAACTGCCAAGGAGCCTTTATCTCAAACGAGATAAACAAAAATCAAATCCGTCACATTAAACGCCCAGATGGATTTAAATTACTGTACAGCATTTACCACCCAATCTTGATGATGACCAGCCGCCAGTGTTTCTTCCAGCAGACTGTGGGCTGTAAAAAACCCAGCATTGAAGATGGCTGCATGTTGAAGTGTGAAAAAGCCACTACCATCACTAATGTAAAAGGCATTCAGTTTGCGGTAGACAAACAAAAAGGCGGCTACCCTAGCATCTATAACCACGAGCAATTTTTAAACCTAGAAGTAGTAAACGATTACTCAGACCTGTTTGATGAATTTTTCATTGATTTAACCAACATTGGTATGGGCTCAAAAGAAACCGCGGATAAAGCCGAATTAATTAAACACTTTGAAAAATTGATTAATGGTACGTTAGACGTGCCGCAAGATTTAATTGAAATGGTGCCCATTTCAACACGAGACCAATACAAACAAGGTTTATAATATTTGCCTTTAAACCTTGGCTCACTGGCGCTCTGTCAGTGAGTTCTCCTTCCGTCTGTCTTTCTTATCTCTCTAAGAAAAAGCTTAATTAAGTAAGCTTTATTAAGCACCTAGCAGAAACGCTTCTTCATTCTCAACCCATAGGGGAAACTTAGCCATGGCCTTGGTGAATAATGGCTGCTGCAAATGCCGATTCAACCAATCTCTCACATTCACATACTGTGATTGCATATACCACTGCCGCTCAACTTTGGCGAATTGTCGAATAAACGGCAACAATGCATAATCCATTAAACTTGGGGTGGGCCCCATAAAATAATCATGCTGATCTAATCTTTGCTCTAGTTCCTGAATAAATAATTCACACTGGCGTCGATAGAACAATTGAGAAAAATCCCGAAAGCGCCCTGCGTATTTATATTTTTCCAACACCTCAACAAAATCACGCTCAAAGCGCTCAATGAGCGTTAGCATCTCAGGCAAAGCATTGGGGTTGTCAGAATACAGTAAGTTTTGAGGATCACTGTTTTTTAACGCCCACAACATAATGTCTAAACTCTCATCAACCACCACCGCATGATCCGGCCCTTGGCGATCATCCAAAATTAAAATGGGCACCGTGCCTTTTTTCGCAATAGCCAAAAAATCATCCGGCTTGTTATTTAACTTAATGGCCCGCACCCATACCTGTTCATTCGACAGCAAAATACCCAAACGCGCACGCATAGCGTAAGGGCAATGTTGTAAGGAATATAGGTAAGGAAGTCGCATTAAATATTTAAAATAACTGATCAAACAAAAAATCAGCTGCTTCTTCTGCCGCTTTTTTCTTAACCGCATCCATCACTAAGTTTTTAGCAGATGCCCCTTGATACCCAGTACCAGACTGTACTTGGATATTAGCAAGTTTTTCATCAATCTTACTTTCTGTTTGCTTAAGGCTATCATTAATGCGTTTTTCAGTTGAAGCCATCATTTCTCGTTGCTTGGCAAACTCTATTCTATTTTTATACAAGGCATCTGTGCGTTTACCTTTATAAAAATTGCAGTCTTCAGGCTCACCTTCATGCATGCAAATTCCTTTTCCATGAGGGCGATCATTACTTAAAGGTCCGTCATACATTAATTTACCGAAAGCAAAGATCTCACCTTGTGTGCGTTGGCCATTTTTAAACTGACCAACAAATTTTAAGTTCTTATCTTCATGAATAGCTTGACCTAACCCATGGGCATAGCCAGATTTACAGGATTTTGACAAGTACTCCCAATCTTGGTTTCTTAGCTTACAAGCTTGACGCTTAATACGAGCGATGCGCTGTTTTTGTTTTTTCTTATTGGCAATAACAAGCAGCTTTTTATCCAGTTTAGCCAATTGTTTTTTGGCTAGGCTAGATTTCGCATGGTCTGAGTGATTGCCAATAAACGAGCGATAGCACTCCGCTTTTAAACTTAAACTTTTTTGCTTATTACAAGAATGATAACTTTGATCGACATTGACCTTAGCCAAATAATTAGATTGATACACTTGAATCTTATTAATAAGGGTTTGATTACCTAAGGTCTTTGCATACTCCAACACCGTTCTGCCTTGAGTATCCTTTACCATTGGATCCAAACCTGCTTGCAAATAAGGCTTAACAAAGCCTATTCTATTTGGATAGCTAGCAGCACTTACCGCCATGTGAAATGCGGTTAATCCATGCTCTTTATCTTTGAATGTTTGATCCGCACCATTTGTAATCAAAAGCATTAAAGATTCTGAAAGGTTTTGATCAAATAATGCATTACCACGCCAGTTATTTAGGTTAATAAAGTCAGCCCCTCCATTTTTCAAAAAAACACTTAAAGCAATGGGTTTTATCCCTTTATAACCACTACCAACATAATAATCTTTACTCAGTTTGAACCCAGATTGAAAAGCATATTCCAGTATTTCAATATGTTGAACCTCGGATAGCTCAGAAAAAGGAACATGACCCGACGCGTAAATTAGCCAATAATCTAAAGGATATTTAAAACGCTCAGATGTTGCCATTCCCTTATCAACCATAGCCTGAAAAGAACGCCCAAGTTTTACTTTAGAGAAATCATCAACACCGATATCTAAAAATAACTTTGCTGCTTCTACTTGAGCATGCCCCATTGCAATGGCGAATGGGGGTACCCCAAGATCATTCGCGGCATATACATCAGCCCCTGCATCCACTAGCATTTTGATGGCACGCACATCCCCTAAACGAGCAGCATGGTGAAGTGCTGTATTCCCTTTATCGTCTTTGGATTCTAAATCAGCCCCTTCTGCAATATTTCTCTCTAAAACAGCATAATTATGCTCTTCCATGGGTTTAACCCATTTACTGGAAAACCCGCAACCGGCCAGTAATACACTACTTAATAAAAGAGTGAGTAATTTCATAGTAAGT
>CAJXIT010000347.1 GCA_913054055.1 uncultured Thalassolituus sp. | reverse complement strand
TAGTGATCCTTGGTGGCCTGAGAAATAACACTCAGACGAGCTAATAATATGCAAAAGACAATTAGCGCCAAGACACCATCCTGTTATAATGGGCGACGCTGTATATCTATCAAGTATAGAAGAACCTCAGAAAACGGGTCCGAAAGCAGCAAATATGAGTTTCATCTACTGATCAAATAAAGTTCACTTTTTACTCAATCTTCTTGCGTTAGGGCAGGGTTTTTGGTATAAAACGCAACTCTTTTTTGACGGGGTATCCGTGGGTTTGTAGCCAATTTAGCTACAGGGCCCGTGAATAGTGGCCCCGAACGAATTTTAATATATCGGTTTTAATTAAAGTCGGGGCATAACAATGGCTAAAGTTTGTCAGGTTACGGGTAAACGCCCTGTAACAGGAAACAACGTTTCACACGCGAAGAACAGAACTAAACGTCGCTTTCTTCCAAACCTTCAGACTCACAGATTCTGGGTTGAAAGTGAGAACCGTTTCGTTAAATTACGTATTACTACTAAAGCAATGCGTATTATTGATAAAAAAGGCATCGACACAGTTCTAGCTGAACTTCGTGCTCGTGGCGAAAAAGTTTAAGGAGTAGATCATGGCTGCAGTTCGTGAAAAAATTCGTATGGTTTCTTCTGCTGGTACTGGTCACTTCTACACCACTACTAAGAACAAACGCACAATGCCTGACAAATTGGAAATGAAGAAATTCGATCCAACGATTCGTCAGCACGTGATGTACAAAGAAGCTAAAATTAAGTAATTAATTTTTAGTATTCTGAAAAGAACCGGCTTAGGCCGGTTTTTTTGTGCCTGCTGCATATAGATGCTGACGCCTTTAAAGCACCCTAGCAATAAGCTAATCAAACCAGCACTTTATCCCTAGAGCCTCTAGGCCCTTCGCTTTATACTAACCAATACATAATTAAAATAACCCTCTGGGTACCAACGCTATGTCTCAACACCATTTTTTACCTGCAAGCTCTATATTGCTGACTTCATTATTATTGTCCGCTTGCGGCTCTGACGATCAGGCAGATTCACTGCCCGTCTATGAGTCAATTAACGCTTCCGCACTTACGCCTTTAAATTACAGTGATTTTATTTCCACTGACCTTGATGGCGATAAAGATATAGACCTAGTGCAATGTGGATACGACCCTGTAGGTAGCACTTCTCGCACTCAAATCTATATCAATAACGAAGGCACATTTGAATTATTAAGCACTCCTCTTGATTCCAACAATAATGGCGAAGGCGATACTGCCTTACCCGGCCTAAACTACGAGTGCGCTTTAGACTTTGCCGATATGGATAACGATGGCGATATCGATATTGTTGGCACGGGTGCCGGCGGCGTTGCACCAGACTACGGTGTATTTACTTACCTATTTGAAAACCAAGGCGATTTAACCTTCACTACAAAAACACAATGGGTGCGCAACTCGATCGGCGAACTGTCAGATTTACCTGGCACCAACCAAGGCTTTGTAACGTTTGCCGACATTAATAATGACAAGTATTTTGAAATAATGCTCAGTGCCAGTACTGATCAAAACAATCTCTCTAAACTTTTTTTGAACAATACAGACGGCACATTTTCAGTAATCGAAAACCCTGTGGATGGTACCTCTGTATTACTTAACAAAAATAATGGCACCCATGCTTGGGGCGATTTTAACAACGACCAATATCAAGATTTAATCATTATTGGCGGACAAAGTGACGCTAGCATACACCTTTATAAAAACAACCAAGATAATACCTTTTCAAAAATCGACAACCCGGTAAATGGCAGCACAGAGTTTCCAGGGTTATTTACCGGTCCTATTTCTTGGGGTGATATCGATGGCGATCATGATTTAGATATATTGATCAGCGCGACCTATAGCGTTAGCTACGATGCAGATACATTAATATATGAGAATTTAGGCCGTGATAATTCTTTTAATTTCTCTCTAGTTGAAAACCCAGTGGACACTAACGATGATGGAACAGGCGACAGTGCTTTCACTGAGCATGGCTTGTCTGAAATGTTCCTTGCAGATATAGACGGCAAGAATCAATTAGACATCATTTTAGTAGGCACGAATAACAACAACAGCGAGCATACGACCAGTATCTACTTAAATACTGGTGATAAATCCTATCAAAAGATTCAGAACCCAGTTGACTCTAACGGAGACGAAATTGGCGACACCGATTTTGAACTTGTATCATACGCAGGAGCAACTGTAGCTGATTTAGATAATGATGGAGATAATGAACTGATCTACAATGGCATTAACCACCCCAATACAGTGACCGCAATATATGAAAATATAAATGGCAATACTTTTGTGAAAGTATCGGAGCCAGCTCAGTAACAAGGCATCATTATATTAAAATAAGCTCACAGTTTTGTGGGCTTTTTATGTAGCTTTTAAACTATTCCCCACAAACTTAAAACTGTTAAACTCCCCTTTCGTCTTCCATTAAACGTACTGTAAACCATGCCTGAATTACCCGAAGTGGAAACCACCAAAGCAGGCATTGCGCCACATATTCAAGATCAAAAGATTCGCAAATTAGATGTGCGCCAAGCAAAACTGCGCTGGCCAATTCCGGCAGACCTAGCAGGCTTAGTGAAAAACCAAACCGTATTAGCCGTTCGCCGTCGCGCTAAATATTTATTAATAGATATCGGCTCTGCCAGTACGGCCACAAAAAGTGAAACCCTTAAAGGCACCATCATTATTCATTTGGGCATGTCTGGTTCATTGCGTGTAATTGAAGGTAAGGTTCCACCACCCGAAAAACACGAGCACTTTGATATTTGCCTAAGCAATAACATCACCCTTAGATTCACCGATCCAAGGCGCTTTGGCGCCTGCATGTGGCAAGCCGCTGGTGAAGACAGCAATTTATTGGATCACCTTGGGCCTGAACCACTAAGCCCTGAGTTTGATGAAAACTACTTATTCATAAAAAGTCGCAAACGCACCAGTGCCGTAAAAACCTTTATCATGGATCAAAAGATAGTCGTGGGCGTGGGCAACATTTACGCCAGTGAATCGTTATTTTTAAGCGGCATTAATCCAAAAAAAGCCGCAGGAAAAGTCAGCAAAGCCAAATACGCATTATTAACCCATGCCATTAAAGAGGTATTGGCCAAAGCCATTGCTGACGGCGGCACCACCTTAAAAGACTTTGTGGGTTCAGATGGTAAGCCCGGCTATTTTGCCCAACAACTAAGAGTCTATGGCCGAGCAGGCGAGTCCTGCATCACATGCGACACACCCATCAAGCAAATCACCCAGGGGCAACGAAGTACCTTTTATTGTCCTAAATGCCAAAAATAAGTCTGATTTTAGCCAAGAGCCATAGGAATTAAGCGGAAAAGATGACGATGGCCAAATAAAGCTGATATAGTTTATGAATATATCGCTTTAAGACTTAAGCAAGGAATCTTCATGATTAATAACATTAAAAAAACCATCATCGTTCTTAGCGCCCTATTCATGTTTGCTTTGCCCACTCAAGCAGAAGAAATTGAAGAAACCCCATCGGCAGCGGCTATGGTTTTTGATGGATTAATCGTACGCCCAGTCACCTTGGTTGCCACGGCAGTGGGTACCGTACTTTGGGTGGCGACCCTGCCATTTAGTTTATTAGGTGGTAATGCTGGCGATGCAGCCGATACACTGGTGTTAGAACCTGCTGCTGCCACTTTCTTACGCTGCCTAGGCTGCACTAAGAATGGCCGCAAAGTAGAATACGAAGACGATTAATCCACTACCGATTAATCAGACATAAAAAAACCGGCACATGCCGGTTTTTTTATGTTCAATATTTCACTCAAATACTCACGCTTTAAACCAAGACTAAACAAAACCCATATCTTTAAGTATCTCTT
>CAJXIT010000346.1 GCA_913054055.1 uncultured Thalassolituus sp. | reverse complement strand
AATTGGTAAGGGTTAACCATGAGTTCACAGCCATTACGCTTTATTACAGCTGCAAGTTTATTTGATGGTCATGACGCAGCAATCAATATCATGCGACGCCTCATTCAAGACCGCGGTGTAGAGGTTATTCACCTAGGTCACAACCGAAGTGTTGATGATGTTTTAAACGCTGCCATTCAAGAAGACGCTGATGCCATTTGCTTAAGTTCATACCAAGGTGGCCACACTGAATACTTCAAATACCTAATTGATCGTTTAAAAGAATTAGACGCCCAACACATAGCTGTTTTTGGTGGCGGTGGTGGCACCATTACCCCAGAAGAAATTCAAACCCTTCACGAATATGGCGTAGAACGCATCTACCACCCTAACGACGGCATGCAGCTGGGTCTTGAAGGTATGATTGACGATGTCGTTGCACGGGCACATTCACGAAGAACCGAGAAACCCTTAAGTGCAGACACCTTCAATGTAGAAATTGCTAGAACCTTAAGTGCTATCGAAGACGGCTCCCTAAACACCGACACCTTAAGCAAAATGCGTAACCAATGGCGTGAACAAACACAATCACCTGTTTTAGGCATTACCGGCACTGGGGGCGCGGGAAAGTCCAGTTTAACCGATGAGATTTTAAATCGCTTCAGTCAATACCTTCCTGAGTTAAAAGTGGCAGTACTTGCGGTTGACCCCACTCGCCGACGTACCGGCGGCGCTTTATTAGGGGATCGTATTCGCATGAATTCTCTGAGACACAAAAATCTTTATATGCGATCTATTGCCACTCGCCGACAACACGCTGCCACCAGTGCCATGCTGTCAGATTCTATTGCCTATTTAAAAGCCAGTAAGTTTGACCTTGTGATTGTTGAAACGGCAGGAATCGGTCAAAGCGACAGTGAGATTGTGGATTTTGTCGACCTTTCAACGTATGTCATGACCAGTGAATTTGGTGCAGCTAGCCAATTAGAAAAAATCGATATGCTTGATTTTGCCGATTGCATTGTCATTAATAAATTTGAAAAGCCAGGCAGCTCTGATGCCCTAAGAGATGTCCGAAAACAATGGCGCCGTAATCATAATTCGTTTTCCATTGACGATAATAACATCCCTGTTTTTCCAACCATCGCCAGTCAGTTCAATGATCCAGGTGTTAACTGGCTGTTTGGAAATTTAATTAAATTATTATCCGATAAAAATACACATTTTACTGATGTGGCTAACTTAGCAGTACAATTCGATGCGATCACACCTCAAGGCAGTGCCATTATCCCAGGTAAACGCAAACGCTATCTCGCCAATATTTCTGATAATGGTCGCGATCAAGATACCCATTTAAATAAGCAAAGCGAGCTTGCACAAACTGCACAGCAATATTATCACGTGTTAAAAGACTTAAATGATGCCTGCTTGCCCCAGCCATTGTTTGATTATGACCAACAAGCACTCACATCGAATGACAACGAATTCTCTATTTTACGTCAGCGCTATCAGTCTGCCATAAATGAATTAGATCAAGATTTAAAATCCGCTTTACAAGCCTGGCCAAAAAATAAGGAACAAGTACAAGCGCAACAATATGAATACCAAGTGCGTAACAACATCATTAAAGGTGAAAATTACCGCACCAGTTTAAGCGGCTTGCCTATTAGCAAAGTAGCGGTACCCAGTTTTTCTGATTGGGGCAGTCTGATCACATATTTGGGTAAAGAAAACTTGCCAGGTCACTACCCTTATACCTCGGGCGTCTTCCCCTATCGTAGAGAAGGAGAAGATCCCATTCGTATGTTTGCCGGAGAAGGCACGCCCGAGCGAACCAACCGCCGTTTCCACTATTTATCTTTAGGGCAGCCTGCTGCCCGTTTATCCACCGCCTTTGATAGTGTGACCTTGTATGGTGAAAACCCTGTACAGCGCCCTGACATTTACGGCAAGATAGGCAACAGCGGTGTGAGCATTGCCAGCGTAGATGACATGAAAAAACTCTACAGTGGTTTTGATTTATGTGCCGCCAGCACATCCGTATCCATGACCATTAACGGCCCAGCACCCATTATTCTGGCTTTTTTTATGAATGCCGCTATTGATCAACAGGTTGAGAAATACTTAAAAGAAAATGATCAATGGGAAGCAGCACAAGAAAAAATTCAAGCCTACTTTAAAGACCACGAGCAACCACAATATTCAGGAAATTTACCTGAAGGTAATACAGGGTTAGGCTTGGGGTTATTAGGCATAAGTGGGGATCAAGTGGTGGACGCCGCCACCTATCAATACATTAAAGAGCAAACGTTAAAAACTGTGCGCGGCACCGTGCAAGCGGATATTTTAAAAGAAGACCAAGCGCAAAATACCTGCATATTCTCAACTGAATTTGCCATGCACATGATGGGCGACATTCAGCAATACTTTATTGATAAGCAGATCAAAAACTTTTATAGCGTATCCATCAGTGGTTATCATATTGCTGAAGCGGGTGCGAACCCAATCAGCCAACTGGCATTCACCTTGGCCAATGGCTTTACCATTGTTGAGTACTACCTTAGCCGTGGCATGAACATTAACGATTTTGCCAGTAACTTAAGCTTCTTCTTTAGTAATGGTACGGACCCTGAATATGCGGTGACTGGTACAGTAGCTCGCCGCATATGGGCCCGAGCCATGAAGCATACTTACCAAGCGAATGAACGCTCTCAAAAATTGAAGTATCACATTCAAACCTCTGGCCGTTCATTGCACGCTCAAGAGATTCAATTCAACGACATTCGCACCACATTACAGGCCATGTATGCCCTGTTCGATAACTGTAACAGTTTGCACACCAATGCCTATGATGAAGCCATCACAACCCCAACAGAAGAAAGCGTGAGACGAGCCGTCGCCATTCAATTGATCATCAATCGTGAACTGGGTATGAACGCATGCGAAAACCCATTACAAGGCTCTCACTTTATTGATCAGTTAACCGACTTAGTGGAAGAACATGTTTATCAAGAATTTGATCGCATTAATGAGCGTGGTGGCGTATTAGGTGCCATGGATACCATGTATCAACGCAGCAAGATTCAAGATGAATCCATGCACTATGAACATAAAAAGCATGATGGCAGCCTGCCTATTATCGGCGTGAACACCTTTTTAGGAGAGGACTCCCAGGACATTTCTGGCAACCTTGAGCTTGCAAGATCCAACGACGACGAAAAGAATCAACAAATCCAGAATATTGAAGCCTTTCATTTACGCCATAAAGATCAGCTTGATGAGCATATTAAACAACTGCAAACCTATGCAATTGCGAGGAATAATACCTTTGAGAGTCTAATTGAAGTGGTTAAATTCGCCTCCCTTGGCCAAATCAGCCACGCACTTTATGTGGCTGGGGGCGAATACCGCCGCAATATGTAACAAAATGGTACTTAGAATTAGACATTCTTGCCCGAAAGTATGGTTATATGGCCTTTTTTAGGGCGTAATAAAATATTCATCAATTTATTTCAAATAAAACCGATTTTTTAGTTTTATTTGTAAACAATAGGGTCTAAGATAGGCGCAGATTTAATCAGCAGCTGTATTGAAGCTGACTAAATTTACAACCTACTGCGCTAGCGCAGTAACCGATATGCCAGTATGTCTGGCCAGAAAAAAGAGTAAGAAAGCATGTCCCGTGTTACCGGTACCGTTAAGTGGTTTAACGACGAAAAAGGTTTTGGATTCATTCAGCAAGAAGGCGGCAAAGATGTATTCGTACATTACAGCGCTATCAGCGGTTCAGGCCGTAGAACTCTAGCTGAAGGTCAAGAAGTAACAATGACTGTTACTACAGGCCAAAAAGGCCCACAAGCTGAAGACGTTATCCCAGCTTAGTGATTAAAAAAGAAAGTGGTTTAGGCCACTTTCTTTTTTTTTACCTTGCTGAAAACA
>CAJXIT010000345.1 GCA_913054055.1 uncultured Thalassolituus sp. | reverse complement strand
GCGTAATGCTTCATCTGGGGAGTAGCTGTTACTGATAACCAAGGTGACAAAGGTCACGAGTCCAGCCAATAGTAAAACAATCAATAAGGTTTTTACTTCGGCGTCGGCAAAGTAATGTTTGATTGAACGAAAGCGCCAAGCGTAAAAATGCAATGCAAAGTTAAAGGCACTGATGATCATAAAAAAGATGGCAACGCTTTCGATTAAACCGCTATCAAAATAGCCAATACTGGCATCATGGGTACTGAATCCGCCAATGGCCACGGTACTGAAGGCATGGCAAATGGCATCAAATGCATTCATACCCGCTAGATAAAAACCAATGCCACAGGCAATGGTTAAGGCCAAGTAAATATACCAAAGGGTTTTGGCTGTTTCGGTGATGCGTGGGGTAAGCTTATTGTCTTTCATCGGTCCAGGGGTTTCAGTTCGATATAGCTGCATGCCCCCTATGCCCAACATAGGCAAGATGGCCACGGCTAATACGATGATCCCCATGCCCCCTAACCATTGTAAAAGTTGGCGATAAAATAAAATGGAATGCGGTAAGTCATCAATGCCCGTTATGACCGTGGCACCGGTTGTGGTCCATCCTGACAGGGATTCAAAAAAAGCATCGGTAAAGGATAAACCAGGGTTGTCTGCCAGCATCAAAGGCAAAGAGCCTGATATCGCCAGTACTAGCCAGAATAAAACAGTGACCACAAAACCATCTCGTGTTCTGAGTTCTTGTCGGCGATAGCGCACTGGAAACCAAAACAGCGCACCTGTTGCAAACGTAATGCCCAATGCGCTGGCAAACGCCCCTAGGGCAGAGTCTTGATAGATTAAACTGATTAAAATGGGTGGAATCAGCGCGATGCTGAACACCATTAATAAAATGCCAAGAATTCGAAAAATAATCGCTGGATGCATTAGAAGAAACCCAACTCTACTTGGAATAATCGCTCAACTTCTGGAATGCGTTTTTTATCCAGTACGAATAAAATAACGTGGTCGTCGCTTTCCACCACCACATCACCGTGAGCAATTTTAACTTGGTCATTGCGCACAATGGCACCAATGGTTGTGCCTTCAGGTAAATTGATTTCATCTAAACGACGGCCCACCACTTTAGAGGTGTTTTTATCACCGTGAGCAATGGCTTCTATGGCTTCGGCGGCCCCACGTCGTAAGCTATGCACATTGGCCACATCACCACGGCGAACATGGGTTAACAAACTGCCGATGGTCGTTAGAGAAGGGCTAATGGCGATGTCGATGCCTTCCCCTTGCACCAGGTCTACGTATTCCGCTTTGTTAATTAGGGTCATGACTTTGCGCGCCCCAAGTTGCTTGGCCAGCATGGACGACATAACGTTCACTTCATCGTCGTTGGTTAGGGCGCAAAATACATCCGTATTTTCGATATTGGCTTCTAGTAACAGTTCTTTATCGGTGGCACTGCCGTTCAATACAATGGTTTTACTTTTTAATTTTTCACTTAAGCGTAAGCAACGCTGTTCATTGTGATCGATTAATTTCACGTGATAAAACGGCTCAAGGGCTTGTGCTAAGCGTGCACCGATATTACCGCCCCCAGCGATAATGACGCGCTTGTAAGGGGCTTCACTGCGTCGCAGTTCAGCCATTACGGTGCGGATGTCTTTTTTAGCGGCAATGAAAAACACTTCATCGTCTGCTTCGATCACGGTGTTGGCCTGAGGCAAAATGGCGGTGCCTTTTCGATAAATAGCCGCCACTCGGGTGTCGGCGCCGCTGCGCAAATGTTCTCTTAGGTAGCGCAATTCTTGACCCACAAGTGGGCCGCCGTAATAGGCTTTAATGCCCACTAATTTAGCTTTGGCGTTGGCGAAATCTAATACTTGAAGGGTGCCTGGAAATTCTAATAGGCGTTTGATGTAGTTGGTGACTACTTGTTCAGGGCTGATGAATACATCAATGGGCACCCCTGTATTGCCAAACAGCTCTTTGTATTGCGTGTAATCTTGGGCGCGAATTCGACTAATTTTAGTGGGGGTTTTAAATAAAGAGTGCGCAACCTGACAAGCCACCATGTTTACTTCGTCAGAATTTGTTACCGCCACAAGCATGTCGGCGTCGTCGCCACCGGCTTGGTGTAAAACATGTGGGAAAGAGGCTTTGCCGCGAACCGTGCGAATGTCTAAACGGTTTTGTAGCTCTTTAAGTCTCGCTGCATCCGTATCCACAACGGTAATGTCGTTACCTTCTGTGGCAAGGTGTTCTGCCAGGGTGCCGCCAACTTGGCCGGCACCTAAGATAATAATCTTCATCTTAAAACCTTATCTGCGTTGCCTACATAAAAGTAGGCATGCCACGAATGCATGGAGGCTAAAAAACAGCGACCAATGCTCACGTATTCTAATGCCAGTCTCGATAATGTTTCTACCGAGGTGTTTATGAGCCGTAGAATCAGAATGTGTCGTTTCTAAAGCGTCATTTTTATTTTGTTTTTAGTTTTTCTTTTTTAGCAATGCATAGAAAAAGCCATCATGGCCATTGGCATCCGGAAATAACTGGGTGCCAAACCCTGTATCTTGCCCTGTGGATAAATCCAAGGATTGAAGGGATGCGCTGGATTCTATGTTTAAAAATTTCTCAATATTTTGGCTGTTTTCCACAGGCAAAACCGAACAGGTAGCGTATAACAAGGTGCCGCCGGGTTTAAGCAGAGTCCATGCTTTTTGCAGGATTTCTTGCTGTAAGTCTGCAAGGTTATCAATATCGGCTTTTTGGCGCAGCAATTTAATATCAGGATGGCGACGTATGACCCCTGTGGCGCTGCAAGGCACATCCAAAAGAATGCGATCATAGGCCAAACCGTCCCACCATGATTCGGGGTTTTGCGCTTCCCCTTGCTTAACTTTGGCGCTTAATTTGAGCCGCGCCAGGTTTTCGTGAACACGTTGTAACCGCATTTCATCCGCATCAATGGCGGTGACGATTGCTTTGTTATGACTGGCCTCTAGTATGTGACACGTTTTGCCACCAGGAGCGCTACATGCATCTAAAATGTTTTCACCTGCTTGGGGCTGTAATAGCTGTGCCGCAAGCTGTGCCGCTTCGTCTTGTACACTGCAGCTGCCTTCGGCAAAATCAGGCAAACTATTCACATCGCAGGGCTTGTCTAAGTAGATTGAGGTAAGTGCACACTTTCCTTTAGAGGCTTCAATATCAAACTCTTTTAAGGTTAGTAGGTACTTATCAGTATCTTGTAAGTGAGTGTTAACTCGCAAGCACATAGGGGCCTGTAAGTTGGCCTGTTGGCAGATGCTTTGCCATTGCTCTGGCCAGCTTTTTTTCAGCAGTTTGAGGTACCACTTAGGGTGTTCGTAATGGGGCACATCACTGTTTTTCAATGAGCCTAACAACTCGGATTTTTCACGCTGGAATCGACGTAAAATGGCGTTTAAGACGCCTTTATATTTATCTAGTTTTAACTGGCCGCAGGCTTCTACGGTTTCATTAATGGCGGCATGTTCAGAGATGTCGCTATGGGCTAATTGATACAAACCAACCCATAACAAAGCTTGAACGGGACGTGCTTGTTCCGGCAAAGGTTTTTGCAGCAACATTTTGCTTAGGGCGTTAATACTAAAAAAATGGCGACAGGCACCAAAGCATAAGTGCTGTAATAAACCACGATCCCCATCGGCTACTTTTGGGCTTTGGTAGGCCAAAATACCCGTTAGGCTTTTTTGGTTATCCACAACCTGAAGCATGGATAAGGCAGCAATGCCTCGGACATTAATATCTGCCATTTATTGCTCGCTGGCCAGAACGTAGTTTTCCACAAAGGGGTGTTTGCCGTTGAGCAGATCTTTTACCATCATGGGTTTTTTTCCTGGCAGTTGAACTTGCTCAAGTACCACGGCATTTTTTTTACAGGCGATGATGATGCCC
>CAJXIT010000344.1 GCA_913054055.1 uncultured Thalassolituus sp. | reverse complement strand
CACATCGATAATAAGCCCTTGTTTATCATAATTGGCATAAAACTCCCGCGCGAAACTGGCAATATCACCACGTCCCATTGCGTACAAGTGTAAATAACCGAATTTACCCTCACTGTCATTACTCACCTTAGTGCTATTATGATTGACCCAGTCTTGGTATCGCAGCTTGGCATTTGCCGATGCTGTGACTGGCTTAACAATCGTCTGGTGAGTTTTGCTACCGCGTTTAAGTTGCAGCAAAACCTGCTTACCACTTTGATTGCGGATAAATCGGGTCACGTCGGCAATATTGCTGAGCGTCTTACCATTAATAGGGACAATGATGTCCCCGACTTTAGCATTGACGCCCATCTGTTTTAATGGTGCTGCCTGCAGCGGCAATTCTGGATCACCATGATAAATATGTTCAATGACCACTCCCGCCTTAGTTTGCTCAAGGCGCGCACCAAGGTTGGCTGATTTTGCTTTATCGGCATCTTTTGGTGCATCACCACCGCGCACCTGAGAGTGCAGTGAATCTAGCTCGCCCATCATCTGCGTAAACAGATCATTCAATTCATGGCGGTCGGTTAGTCTATCGACTAATGGCTGGTATTTAGCTTTGGTTGCTTGCCAATCAAGTCCACGCATGCTTTTGTCATAGAATGAGTCACGGTGCATTAACCAAGCGTCTTCAAACATCTGTTGCCACTCGCTCGCAGGCTCAATCGCCAGTTGCCATAGATTGGTTTGTACATTGGCGTTAGTCAGCTCTTTTGGCAGTTTATCGCCTGCATCAACAATCAGCATTTCACTGCCTTGCTTAGACTGCTTACGAATAAATAACTTGCTTGAGTCTTGAGACAATTGATACTCGCCAACATCTTTAGCAAAAGTTTCAACTTTAGGGTTTAACGGGTCAAACTTAACCACTTTTAAGCTCGACTTACCGCTAGTTGTGGTATCAAGTAGATAAAACTTATCGTCAGCCATTTGCAGTGAGCTGTAGTTGCCCGCAGCCACTGGCACTTGCCATAAACGACTGGCTAAACCTTTCCACTCGACTTCGGTTTCAATCTCGTCGTCATCCGCTTTTGCAGGCTTAGATAGCAACTCATTTGGCTTTTGAAAAGCAAAACGCGCATCTTCATTTAAGGCAATGGCAAATACTTGGGTACGCTTATCAAACATTGGCCCTAGGTTTCTGTCTCCCCAAGGTGAAGTCGGTGTAGACACAAACTGACGATTTGATAAGAAATACAGCCAGTCGCCATCGGCGCTAAAGCTTGGCGAAAATGACTCGTATTTATCGCTAGTCAGTGATTCAGCGCGATTATCGTCTAATGAGTACAACACGATTTGCGGGCGCGCTTTACCCATTTCCGCTTTGGTTAATGCGCCGTTCGCCTGCTATGGCGTCCGCCTCCGCTCAGCGCGGCAAGGAAGTGTGGCCGAGTGGTTTAAGGCACTGGTCTTGAAAACCAGCGACGGTTAATAGCCGTCCAAGAGTTCGAATCTCTTCTCCTCCGCCATTTATACTAAGAAACCAGATACTGAAAAGTATCTGTTTTTTTCACCTGCAGGAATCTCTTCTCCCGTTCATGTATTTATACTAAAAATCCAGATCAGAAATGATCTAGGTTTTTTTATGTTTGTTGGAATGCGGATGGGGTATCTGAGCTATTTTTCCTAAACTCTTGATCGTGCACAGGGTGCGACTCGTACAATTGGATTGATTTTTGTGAGTGTTTAGTTGTGAGCAGTAGTCGAGTAATTTTGTCGGGATGCAAAAAGAAAAAGCCGCCAAGTATAATAAACTTGGCGACTTTTGTTTTGATGGGTGTTTAGAAAGGCGTGTATTCTTGTGGTAATGGGTATTTAAAATTAGCCGACACAGGGTAGTGATCTGATAAATCCCAGGTGCCCCAATGTTTGCTACTAATGCTGCGAGGTGTTACTAGCTGATTGTTAGAATCGTATGGCGCTAAATGATTATTGCTGTAAAGAACGTAGTCTAGGTATTCTTTGTATTGATCTTCAGCGTAGATGTTTGCTGGGCCTGCGTATGAGTACGGGTAAGTACCTGTGGCTTCGGGTTCTGTTGCTTCCATTAGCTCAAGAAAATCCACATGTTCTTGTTCGTAGTTTAATTTATCAACATTGAAGTCACCGGCCATTATAACGGGTTCGTTATATGGAATGTTTTTATCATCAATGTAGCGCTTAAGCTGGTTTAGTTGCCGAAAACGAATGTTCACATCATCTGATGTTGCATAAGCATGTGTGTGTGTGCCAAATACATGGTAAGCATTTGATCCTTTGCGAATTTTTGCGTAGTTAATACCTTTTGATGCTAAGCAACCATCGGTGCGGCAAGCGTCATAGACAACGGCGTCTTGTGCTTCAATTGGCCAGCGACTGGCAATGAATGAGCCGCCAGTTAATAGCTTGCCGAATGTCCAAGGGATATCTGTTATGTAAGGATAGTCTTTTGAAAGGTGGTCTATGAAGTGTGCAGTCAGTATTGGGTCAAACAATTCTTGAAAAACAATCACATCATAGTTCTTCATGTAATCACGAATGGTATTTAAGCGGTTGCTTGTATTTTTTGCAGTAATGCCTGGCAGAAGTGCCCACGCGTTGTAGGTTAAAATATTTAACTCATTGCTGTATTCAGATTTTTCAGTGGTTTCAAAGTGGTTGTGGATTACATAACGAATGTCGTCACCAGACGCTCTGGCAACTTCTGATTTAAAAGCTAAAGCCGTTTGCTCTGACAGGTTTATGGTGTGTATGTCTCTGTCGTAGTGCCAAGGGTCTTGCTGAGCGCTTAACCACATTTTGCTAAACGTCATGGTGCCTTTCAGTTTTTGCTTGAGATTGATGTTGTAATCAGTGCCTTTCACTTCAGTCGAGAAGTAATATTCTTTTCCCCACTTAATACCTTGGTCACGATTAAAGCGTAAGAACTTTACCGTTTCTAATGGTTTCACTGTTGTTTCCAGCTGATTCCACTGATTGCCTTCTGTGATATTGGTGTGGCCTGTTTGATGAGTTTTTAAGGTCAGTGTTTGCATTGTATTGTTGGTTAAATACATATATGAATCAGAAAAGGCGAGGCTGCTTAGGGCCAGCAAAGCTGAGGTTATGAGTAGTTTGAGTTTCATTGTGTGCTTTTCTATTTTAGTTGTTTTGGCACTGCAATTTACTTAAATTTGTTTTTGGAGGGAGAGTCTAAAAAAGCCATTAATGGATCAAATTATGACAAGTGTTATTGGGATCATGAATTTGGCCGCAAATGGAATGTATGGGATTAAGTTAGGGTGGAAATGGCAGTAAGCCTGCGCAATTACAGCAGGCTTACTACGTTTAAAGAATGATTTAAAAGAATTCCACTGAGTGCTTAAGTGGCTCTCGTTCGGTGCGAGTTTTATTTGCGTCGGCATTTTCATCTGCATAGCCAAAAGACATGCCAAATAATATTCCACGCTCTTCAGGTAGGTTGCACATTTCACGTATGGGATCGGGAAATTGTCCTAGGGCACCTTGCATGCAGCTTGAGATACCTTGCTCTTCTAAAAGTAATGAAAGGGTTTGTGAATAGATGCCAATATCAACGGCTCCCATAATGTCTAAATATTTATCTAAGGTAAAAATGGCCACATAGGGGGCGTCAAAAAATGCCCAGTTTCTTAGCATGGCCATTTGTCGTTTTTGTTTGTCTTCACGCTGTATATTCATGGATGAATACAAGGCGTTGGCAGAACCGAATTGACGTTCTCTGTGGATACCTGTGTAGGCCACATTCCAGTTGAAGTCAGGGTTGGGTTTTTGTTGTTGCATTACCGCTTGGATTAATTTGTTTTTTAGTTCGTCTTTCTTCTTTCCAGAAAAAACTAAAACTTGCCATGGCTGTACGTTGCAGTTTGATGGTGCCAGCTGTGCGGC
>CAJXIT010000343.1 GCA_913054055.1 uncultured Thalassolituus sp. | reverse complement strand
TTTACTCAATACTACTTGCCTGGAGCCGGAAGCACTGTCGAGCATGGTATAGGGCGATTCTTGCTGTTTACCAAGAGACCTGCCACTTCATTACCTGATTTGTTCTTTTGCGGACGAATTAACAAATAGCCATCAGCGCAGAAGGCTTCTTTGTTAGACGATTTAGAAGAAATCTCTGTGGAGCCTTCTAAACCAATTTTCATGAGCTTTAGGGTTTCGATCACGGTTTGATCTTCTTTATCGGTATGCACGATATAACCGTTATAATCCAACGTTACCACCGCCAAGATAAATGCTGCAATACCAGCAACAATGGCAACCTTAATATCACGTTCAACAATATTCATAACAACTTCCTAACTTAACAACAGTAAGCTTAATCGCCCCAATAAGGCATTAAAGCTTGATCAATATTCAAATGGTTTAAGATGCGAGCCACCATAAAGTCCACCAAATCATCTATGGACGTTGGCTCATGATAAAACCCTGGGCTAGCAGGCATGATGGTAACCCCCATATTTGCCAGCTTAAGCATATTTTCTAAATGAATGGGGCTAAACGGTGTTTCTCTTAGTACCATAATTAACGAGCGCTTTTCTTTTATGGCCACATCGGCCGCCCGTTCAATTAAATTATTACTGGCACCCGTAGCTATGGCACTGAGCGTACCGGTGCTGCATGGGCAAACCACCATGGGCCCATTACGCCCAGAGCCGCTGGCCACAGGGGCAAACCACTGCTCACGGCCAAAAACCTGTATTTGTCCTTCCTTTGCTTTAAACAACTCAGTGAGATAGGCCTGCGCTTTTTGCGGCGCACTGGGTAGCTTAAGATCGGTTTCCGTTGCAAATACCACTTGAGCAGCCTGACTCACCATCACATAAACCGTGCGTTCAGCGGCCACCAAACACTCAAGCAAACGCAGCGCATAAGGGGCACCTGATGCGCCAGTTATGGCCAGTGTAATGGGTTCGTGATTATTTGAATTCATACCATCTCAACGGATAATAAATGTCAGGCTAAGCTTTTAATGCTTGGGCCAATTTTTGATGAATGCCACCAAAGCCACCGTTACTCATCAGCACAATGGCGTCACCCGGTTCAGCTTGATCCACAAGGTGGGCGATTATAGCGTCTATATCATCAAACAAAACCGATTTATGCCCTTGAGCGGTACATTCGTCTACTACCGACTCAATATCCCAGTTCAACCCCTTTGGTTGAAACCAAATAATGTCGTCGGCATCTTGTACCGAGTCTGGTAAAGCAGCTTTATGTACACCCATGCGCATGGTATTGGATCTGGGCTCTATCACAGCCCATACTCGTTTGTAGTTACCTGTACGCCTAATGCCCGCTAAAGTGCTCTTAATGGCGGTTGGGTGGTGGGCAAAATCATCATAAGCTTGAATGCCGTTTTCATCGGCGACCAACTCCATACGACGCTTAACCCCTTCAAATTGATTCAAGGCATCAATGGCATCTGCAGGCAAGATACCCACATGATAAGCCGCAGCAATGCAGGCCAATGCATTCATGACATTATGTTGGCCCGTTTGACCCCAATTAACCTCTCCCACTTTTTCACCGGCTTTTAATACTGCAAAGTGTGAACCTGACTGGTTAATTAATTCAAAATCCCAATCTTTACCAATCACACTGGTGGGCGTCCAACATCCCATCTGTAATGTTTCACCAATGCGGGCTTCAGATTGTGGATAAATAATCTGGCCATCACTAGGCACAGTACGTACCAAATGATGGAACTGAGTTTTAATGGCATCTATGTCTTTAAATATATCCGCATGATCAAACTCAAGATTATTAAGGATCACAGTACGGCCATGGTAATGCACAAACTTTGAACGCTTATCAAAAAAGGCGCTGTCATATTCGTCCGCCTCAACCACAAAAAAGTCGCTTTCACCTAAACGGGCCGACACGCCAAAGTTCTTAGGCACGCCTCCAATTAAAAACCCCGGCTTAAATCCACAGTATTCCAACACCCAAGTGAGCATACTGGTGGTCGTGGTTTTCCCATGGGTGCCCGCCACGGCCATCACCCATTTATCTTTCAAAATGTGATCCGCTAAGTAAGCTGGGCCAGAGGTATAAGGGATTTGTTTGTTGAGCACGTACTCAACGGCCTCATTGCCGCGACTCATGGCATTACCAATCACTACAAGATCTGGCGCCGGTTTTAACTGATCCGGTGAAAACCCCTGAGTGATTTCAATGCCTGCATTTTCCAGCTGTGTACTCATGGGTGGATACACATTTTGATCGCTGCCCGTCACTTTATGGCCCTGAGCAACCGCCAGTTGAGCAAGAGAGCCCATAAATGTGCCACAAATTCCCAATATATGGATATGCATAGTTATCTTAATCGCTTCTTGTATTTATGAGCCTATTAAAAACCAAAGCCCAAATAATTGGTAGCTAACAGGCCTCATTAATGGGCAGCTAAAGATAAATATCCGCACCAATCCCTTAAAATTTCAGCCCAGCCAAACAATCTAAATAATGCTTTAACATGAGAGCACGCCCTTTTTTAGCGCTTTTTCATATATCTGCTATACCCTATATATGGCATCGGTCTGCAAAGACTGAGAAACCATCTACCAATAACAAGGAAATGATATGGCGATTAAACATCTAACCTATGCCGCCATTCCTCTGATTGCAGCCAGCATGTCGTCTCAGGCGGCGACGGTTGATCAGTTGAATAGGCAGGTACAGAAGTTAAACCAACGCATTGCGGCGCAAGATCAGCGCTTTCGTGTAAATGGCTTTGCAACGTTTGGCATGTCCATCAGTGATGAGTCCATGGCCTATAACGATGTAAACGATGAAGTAAGCTTTAACCGCTTCAGCAAAGCCGGCGTGCAAATGACCTTTAACATGGACTCTCAGAACAGTGTGGTAATGCAGCTGGTTTCACGTGGTAATAATAATTGGGAAACCAATGCCGAATGGGCGTATTTCAAACACGAATTTGGTAATGGCCTATCAGGTAAAATTGGCCGTATTCGTTTACCTGCTTACCAGTTGTCAGAATTCTTAGATGTGGGCTACGCAACACCTTATGCCCAAGTACCAGCCGAAACTTACGACTCTTTAGATCCGTTCTCGAATATGGAAGGGGTGGATTTGTCATACAGCATGGACGTGGGTGATAACACCGCTAACTTCCAAGCAGTATATGGCCGCGCTAAAGATGATGAATTTGATTTAAAAGATATTTTAGGGCTCAGCGCTGTTTTTCAAGCGGACACCTGGAGTGCTCGCTTGGGGTATGCAACTGCCTCAGTAAATGTTGTGTCTGCCACCTTACAGGCTGCTATTAGCGCCTATGATGGTGAAACAGAAGGCATTGATGGAGCATTCACCAGTCTAGGTTTTACTTATGACCCTGGCGATCTTTATTTCACCACTGAATTTACCCAGTTGGAAGCAGATGGCGAGATTGTAGATGCGGATGCACTATATGCCACAGTTGGTTATCGATTCGGTCGACTCATGCCAACATTAACTTATGCCATGGCAGAATCTCAGGATGATGATGAGCGTTCATATGACGCAGTTTTTGCGAACAACGCAGCCGTTGCTGCAGGCTTCGGTAATTTAGCAACACTGCAAGCTGCTGCAACAGGTGGTAATGCGACGGCTGCTGGGGTTATCCAAGGAGTTGAAGGCCTCAAAGCTGCGAGCGACCGAAATACTACCCGAATAGGGTTGGGGCTCAGGTATGACATGTCTCCTGGCACAGCGTTAAAAGTACAATATGACATCATTGAAGTTGATGATGCTTCAGGGTTATTCGACGATACAGCTTGGGCAACCAACGCTGCTTCAGGAGCCGGCGCCAGCAATCCTGACGGAACAAACGTATTAACCATTTCAATTGACACAGTGTTTTAAGGGAGG
>CAJXIT010000342.1 GCA_913054055.1 uncultured Thalassolituus sp. | reverse complement strand
CGTGGCGGCTGCAGGTCCCCAGCTGCCTGCATTATAGCCATCCGGTTGCTGATCTGTTTGCATCCAACTTTGAATAATCGGGTCTACCCAGGTCCAGGCGGTTTTTAATTCGTCTTCCCTCAAGAATAACGTGGGGTTTAAATTTAGTGCATCAGCCAGCAATCGCTCATAAGCTTCCGGCACCCGCTTCTTCATTTCTCCAGCTTCGTTCAAACTCAATATCATGGGCTGAACTTGCATTTGGTTGCCTACGCGTTTTTCAAATAATTGTAATCTCACTCCTTCATCAGGTTGCAATCTAAACACCAGTTTATTCGCCATGGTTTTTTTATGCTGCATTTCAAAGATGCTATGTGGCACTTCTTTAAACTGAACCACTATTTCACAGGCTCGTTCAGCCAAGCGCTTTCCAGTGCGTAAATAAAACGGTACCCCTGCCCAACGCCAATTATCAATTTCAGCTTTTAGGGCAACAAAGGTATCCGTTGTCGAGTCAGCATCGACACCCGGCTCCTCTCGATAGGCAGGCACCATTTCACCATCTGCGACCCCTTTATCATACTGACCACGTACCACATATTCTGAAATATCCGTGCCTTCAATGGGTTTGAGGGCTTTTAATACTTTAACTTTTTCATCTCGAACTGATTCAGGGGCCATGGTTGCAGGAGGCTCCATGGCTGTCATACAAAGTAGCTGTAGCAAGTGGTTTTGCAGCATATCTCGCATGGCACCCGTGCCTTCATAAAAACCAGCTCGCTGTTCAACACCTACGGTTTCAGAAATGGTGATTTGAATATGATCGATATAGCGCTGACTCCACTGATGCTCAAAAATGGAATTGGCAAAGCGCAACGCTAATAGGTTTTGAACGGTTTCTTTTCCTAGGTAATGGTCAATACGATAAATTCTGTCTTCAGAAAAGAACTCTGATACACGCTGATTAATGGCCATGCCCGTTTCTAAGTCATTTCCAATGGGCTTTTCTAGCACTATTGAGCTTTTATCTGAGATTAAGTCACTTGCAAACAATTGCTCGCACATCACCGGGTATAATTTTGAGTGAACCGCACAGTAATAAATACAATTAGCATCATAGGATTTAAGCTTTTTTGCCAGCTTGGCATAACCGGCCGATTTGGCGAGATCCACCTCCACCACCTGAATTCTTGCGGAAAAATCCTCCCAATCCTCTTCGCCCATATCTGCACCATAATGGAGCAACCATTGTTTCACCTGCCCCATATACTCTTCTTCAGAGTGATTAGGGCGGATAATGGCAAAAATCCTTCCTTCAGCATTCAGGCGTTTATCTTTATGTAAATTAAACAATGCGGGTAACAGTTTTCTGTGGGCAAGATCTCCAGCTGCCCCAAATAGAATGAGGTTAAAAGGTAGGGTGGTATCAGGCATTCGCATGGCCTTTCCTTGTCTTATTCAATGTATTCAGTATTGATCACCACAGTTCCAATGACAATTTTCCACCGTCATCGCACACTGTACTGCCTTATTCATTCTGTAAAGTTCTGGCGACTACCTTACACCATAAATCCTCTGCATCTTATGTGCCCATCATTCTGGTATGGGTTTCGCAACATAAGTGTCACATTCATTGTGTTATATACACACAGATCTAAAAGCGTCGTCAAATAAAAGGATACACCTCATGATCAACAAATGCCTTCCCCCCGTCCCCCCCTCTCCCCCACCATTTCCCCCCCCCCCCCCCTCCATGCCTAAGGAAATGCTGCCAATTGTGAACAAACCTTTGGTTCAATATGGCGTTGAGGAAGCAGTAGAGGCAGGGCTTTGTGATATTGGTTTTGTAACAGGTCGGGGGAAACGTCCTATCGTTGACCACTTTGATATTAACTATGAGCTGGAAAAAGAAATTGAAGGCAGTGGAAAAGAAGCGCTATTGCGCAACGTATCAAGCCTAATAGAAGAAAACGATTTCAGCTTTACTCGCCAGGTACACATGAAAGGCCTTGGCCATGCGATTCACTCAGGTAAAAACCTCATGGGCGATAACCCCTTTGCCGTGGTATTAGCCGATGACCTTTGTATTGCAGACGAAGGGGATATTGGGGTGTTAGCACAAATGGTGAAAATTTTTGACCAGTTCCGCTGTTCAGTAGTGGCCATTCAAGAAGTGCCTGAAGATGAGGTACATAAGTATGGTGTGATTGCA
This sequence comes from uncultured Thalassolituus sp., assembly GCA_913054055.1. Taxonomy (GTDB): domain Bacteria; phylum Pseudomonadota; class Gammaproteobacteria; order Pseudomonadales; family Oceanobacteraceae; genus Bermanella. The sequence goes on along the minus strand of CAJXIT010000342.1, from coordinate 1,741 downwards.
GGTGACGATTTAGGAAATGGCTTATTTCGAGTCCATGACATGGTTGAAAAACCAGCAAAAGAAGATGCGCCAAGTAATCTTGCCATCATTGGCCGCTATATCCTAAGCCCCGACATTTTTGATAAGATAGAAGGCACTGACGCAGGCAAAAACGGTGAAATTCAAATTACCGATGCGCTGCAACAACAGGCCAAAGAAGGCTGCGTAATCGCTTATAAATTCCGTGGCAAACGCTTTGACTGCGGATCCATTGATGGCTTTGTAGAAGCGACTAATTACGTTTACGAAAATATTTATAAAAAGGGAAAATAATTAATATGAGCCAACTGAGCTGTTTTAAAGCCTATGATGTACGCGGCCGCCTCCCTGATGAACTTAATAATGACATCGCCTATCGAATTGGTCGCGCATACGGTGAATACCTAAAACCTAAAACAGTTGTGGTTGGCTATGACATTCGCTTAACCAGCTTAGAATTAAGCCGCAGTTTGATTGATGGTTTAACCGATGCTGGTACAGATGTGACTGATATTGGTGAATGTGGCACAGAAGAGGTTTATTTTGCCACAAGCCACCTTGAAGCAGACGGCGGTATTTGTGTAACTGCTAGCCATAATCCTAAAGACTATAACGGCATGAAGTTTGTGCGCGAAGATTCAAAACCGATTAGTGGCGATACTGGTTTAAAAGATATCCAACGACTTGCTGAAGAAAATAGTTTTAGCGACTCGAAAATTAAAGGTAACTTGAAAGCTGTTGATACTCGACCGGCGTACATTGAACACTTATTAACCTATGTAAAACAGGATAATCTAAAGCCTCTGAAGATTGTATGCAATGCAGGTAATGGTGGCGCTGGTGCGGTGATTGATTCCATTGAGTCATCACTTCCCTTCTCGTGGGAAAAAGTTCATCACAATCCAGACGGTAATTTTCCACACGGTGTCCCTAACCCATTATTAGAAGAAAACCGCACCTCTAGCATTGAAGCTATTAAAGCTTCTAATGCAGACTTAGGCATTGCATGGGATGGAGATTTTGACCGCTGTTTCTTCTTTGATGAAACCGGTGAATTCATAGAAGGCTACTACATTGTTGGCTTGCTAGCAGAAGCCTTTTTGAATAAAGAAGCGGGTGGAAAAGTCGTCCATGACCCACGCTTGACTTGGAACACCATGGCCATCGCTGAAGAATTTAACGGGCAAGCCGTACAAAGTAAAACAGGGCACGCATTCATTAAAGAACGCATGCGCTTAGAAGATGCGATTTACGGTGGAGAAATGAGTGCCCACCATTACTTCAGAGATTTTTCATACTGTGATAGTGGAATGATACCGTGGTTATTGGTGGCGGAGCTAGTTTGTACTACTGGTAAACCATTATCTCAGTTGGTTAAAGAGCGCATGGCAAAATATCCATGCAGTGGGGAAATCAACTCTCGCCTCAACAACCCTAAGACTGTGATTGACGGGATTACGGGTATTTATTCTGAAGACGCCACCAGTGTGGATTACACAGATGGTATTAGCATTAACTTTGAGCAATGGCGCTTTAACCTACGCTCATCAAACACTGAACCAGTGGTTCGTTTAAATGTTGAATCTAAAGGGGATCAGGGCTCAATGGAAAGTAAAACCCAAGAGCTCTTAGACAAGATTGCCGAATTAGATAAATAAACTACTATTTTAAATAAACAAAAAAACGCCGTTAATTCTGAAATTAACGGCGTTTTTATGACTTC
>CAJXIT010000341.1 GCA_913054055.1 uncultured Thalassolituus sp. | reverse complement strand
ATACAGGTCAATTTAAAAGTGCGGCTGAATTGAATGATTTCTTCAGTCTATTACTATCTCCTAAGCAAAATCATTCCAAAGAAGGAGCTAATATTTGGCCAAATAACCTCAGTGCACAATCCCAAATTAACCAAACACTCAGTCAATTAGTGGCACTGATTCCTGATTCCGATAAAGATACCATGCAGTCTCAATTATTAAGGCAGATTCTAAATATCAGCCAAAGTTTAATGAAGATTCAGCATGACCAAATTCATAATCGATTAGGCCAACAAAACGATCTGCCGCAATCGATTCAAATGTCTTTGCCCTATTTACACCAAAACCAAATCCAATGGGCCGACTTTGAATACAAACAAACAGAACATAAAGAAAAAAACAAAGAAAGTACCACAGGGTGGCATTTGATATTACGTTTTTGCCAAGACACACCTGAATCATTTGCAGTGGAATCACAATTAAAACAAAACGCACTTAACGTCATATTATGGGCCACTGAAACACCCCATTTAAAAAGATTAAATCAGCATATTCCTTTGTTAAAACAAAAGATGATCGCCGCAGGATTTGATTTAGATTCCATTATCAGTAAACACGGGTCACCTGTAAAATTACAGCAGCCTATTCAGCAATCAATTGTGGATGTGCATACTTAATGGAAAATTTTCGTACGGATCAGCACAATTACGCATCCGATAATGATGTAGATGAAGCATTAGCATTATTTTATGATGGTGGCAGTGCGCCCGTTATTTCTGACCATAAACACGGAGATATGGCACAGCAACTCATAGAAGTGGCATTAGATGCGGGCATCCCAATATATGAAAACCCGCAATTACTGGAACAGCTTGCGGAACTGAAAGTTGGCGATAACATCCCACCAGAGCTGTATCGCCTTGTTGCAGAGATATTGGCGTTTGCGTTTTATATTCAGGGAAAAGCACCTGAAGGATATGACCCACAAGCTTAGAACACTGGTGACACCTATAAAGTACAATCCAACATAATTGGATCAAATACCGAACCAATCAACATTCTCTTACCTTTCACTGCCGCCACACTGGACCCTGAAATAGGATCCCCAGTATTTTGATACATGGTATCCATATCAAAACTGCCATCACTGCTTTTTATTTTAATCACTTGCGAAGCCGATCGATTATCCGATTGTTTAGAGTGCGCCACAAATTTTAAAAGCTGCGGATGCGCCCCTATCCAAATATCCCCTTTTTCATCTAACTCAATATTATCCACACCCGTGCCAGTATTGATTTTTTCAATGAGAGTTAATGCATTGTTTTCTAAATCTCTTTCGTACACATAAAGTGATAATGACGTGACCCCTGCCACATATATGCGAGTGCCACTGGCATCCACATTAATGCCATTAGCATAAGCCAAACCCGATGCCACTTCTTGTGCCGAATTGCCATCAAAATACATCACATTGGATAAGGGTAACATTAAATAATCTTCTAACATTCGCATAATACCCGTGACAAAACCGTGATCATTGGTCACATAAAACTGCTCAGGACCAACCGCTACTAGATCATTTGGGGAAGTCATTTCTGGTGCAGAAATCGTACGAAGCAAGGTTAATGATTGATGTTTAAATTCAAAAATTTTCACCTGATGCTGTTGATTTGCATGATCCACAACAAACAAACGGACATCACCGTTTATACCTTGATAAAGGCTCATGCCATGAGGTTTAAAATCATCAAATTCAGGGCTCACTTTTATCAAATCTTGCGCATCTAAGTCGTATAGATAAATACCACCTTCAATATTTGCCGCTGGGTCCGCTCGCTCAATGCGACGATCATACGCCGATACAAAGGCCATATTAGTATTGGGAATAAAAGTAATGTCTTCAGCCCCCACAATGCCATCGATCACTTGGCATTGCTGCACATTAATATTTTCAATGGTTTTGAATACGCCTGCATTAATTAAGGTAGCAAAAATTGCAATCACAATTAAGCCAAGTCCTGAGCCTAAATACGCAACTTTATTAGACATACTCAATTTCCCTTTCCACTTTTACCTTAATATTGATTGCAATGGCATAAATTGCAATCACATCGTCCTATAAAACCCTTTACGGCAACATATATGGCAAATATTATCCAAGTTACTTTTTATCACTTTCAATAATAAGAACAATATGAAACATGTATTAGTAACGGGCGGAACCGGACTGGTTGGCTTTAACATCATTCAAAGTTTATTAAAACGCGGCTACCAAGTGTCCGCTTTGGTGCGGAACCTAGATAAAGGCAGGCGTTTACTGCCAAGTCAGTGCCAGTTAATCAAGGGAGACATTTGCGAACCTGACGGTTTAGCCAATGCATTAAAAGGAGTTGACTGGGTATTTCATGCAGCCGGTTTTCCGGAACAATGGATGAAAGACAATCACACCTTCGAAAAAATTAATGTGCAAGGTACCGCCAACATGATTGAAGCTGCATTAAATGCAAATGTTGAACGCTTTATTCACACCAGCACCATTGATGTATTTTTAGGTTTAGCCCATGAAGAATATGATGAGTCCATCATTGATCCAAACCCTAAAGGCACCTACTACGAACGCAGCAAACAAAAAGCGGATGCACTCGTGACAACCGCCATGAAAGAAAAAGGATTACCTGCTGTGTTCCTTCACCCCGCCGGTTTATACGGTCCCGGTCCCACTGATAGCCCTGGCATGAATGATTTTTTTACCAAGCTGCATAAAAAACAGGTACCTGTTTTATTACCGGGAGGTCTACCACTGTTATACGGCCCTGACGCCGGAGAAGGCCATGTATTGGCCGCTGAACAAGCTGACATTGGTGAGCGCTTTATTTTATGCGACCAGTACTTCACCCTAACCTCGTTAGCTACAGCCGTCACGGATCAACTTAATCAACTGAACAAAAAAAATTATTCAGTACCAGCTGTCATGCCCCTTTGGGTGGCTAAAACCATCAGTGTAGTGGGCGAAGCCGTATCCAGCATCATCAAGCAACCGCCTTTAATGCCTAAAGGCCAGCTTCACTTCTTACAATGGCAAGCCATTCCCGTTAGTAAAAAAGCACAAAAAGAGTTGAACTGGCAAGTCACTCCTTTTGATCAAGGGCTAAAAGACACGTTAAACTATTTGGGTATACAGTAGAGTACCCACTCTTTCAAACCCATAAAAAAAGGGCCATTCGGCCCTTTTTAATTTCTATATAACAAACAATCACATGGAATGTGTTTTCTCGCTCTGACTTGCCCAGATAATCATTTCTGAACGCTCTTCTTTTGTCATATTGGTCATGTTACCCAGCGGCATATAATTGGTTTGCAACGCAGGAATAATACGCGCTTTATTTACATGAAGCTGTTCAGCGGTTTCAAGCAATACGCCTCCGGGTGCTGCGGTAAAGGCAGCATTAGTTGGGGCTTGTGCATGGCAACTGGCACAGCGTGCTTCTGAAATCTCAACCACACGCTGATCGCTTACTTGGTTTGACTCAGTGACGTTTACCGGTTTAGGGATCATGTAACCCACGATGGCAAACAACATCAATGTGCCCACACCTAAAATCCAAGGCTGGTGATTGCCTTGGTGTTTTAAGTTGAAATAATGACGAACAAACGCCGCATTAAAACAAATCAAAGCCAATACTAACCAAGCATGTTCATGTCCATAGGTCATTGGGTAGTGGTTACTGATCATGATGAAGATCAGCGGCAAAGTGAAATAGTTATTATGGGTCGAGCGCAGTTTTGCAAATTCCGCCGGTTTTGTATCGGGTTTTTCACCTGCTTCAATGGCCCGCACTAACTCACGTTGAGCCGGCATGATGCCAAAGAAAACATTGCCCGCCATGATGGTACCGATTAATGCACCCACATGCAGATAGGCAGCACGATCACTGAAAATTTCACCTAATGCGTACGCCGCAAAAATTAGTCCGCTGAATAGATTGGCACCAAATA
>CAJXIT010000340.1 GCA_913054055.1 uncultured Thalassolituus sp. | reverse complement strand
ATAAAACTATCGAAGCAGGGCATTCACCCCTTATGCAGTTTGAACTGGATTATATTCAGTTTATCAATGAAAAAGGTGAATGGGTGAATGATCAACCTAGCTTTGCCACAGAAACTTGGCTGATAGATGCCTATAAAAACATGGTGATGAACCGTGTATTTGATCAAAAGGCCATTGCTCTTCAGCGCACAGGGCAAATGGGCACGTATCCATCAAGCCTTGGGCAAGAAGCCTTTGGTGTGGCCATTGGCATGGCATTAGAAACAGACGATGTATTTGTGCCTTATTACCGTGATCACGGCGCGCACATTTTACGGGGCCATAAAATTGAAGATTTATTTATGTATTGGGGCGGGGATGAGCGCGGCAGTGCCACTGGCCCTAAACAAGATTTCCCTGTGTGTGTGCCTATTGCCACACAAATCACCCACGCGGCAGGTGCCGCCGCTGCGTTAAAAATAAAAGACCAAGACAATATTGCTTTAGTAACCATTGGCGATGGTGGTACCAGTAAAGGTGATTTTTTTGAAGCGTTAAATGTTGCGGGCGCTTGGCAGTTGCCCATGGTGGTTTTGGTGAACAATAATCAATATGCCATATCCGTTCCTCGCTCCATCCAATGTGGTGCACCCACACTTGCACAAAAAGCCATTGGTGCAGGCATTCACGGCATACAAGTGGACGGCAATGATGTACTGGCCGTTTACCAAGCCATTGCTGAAGCCAGGAACAGAGCCAACACCCATAAAGGGGCGACGCTGATTGAGGCCATGAGTTATCGCTTGTGTGATCACACCACGGCAGATGACGCGTCTCGCTATCGCGATAATGATGAAGTGAAACAAGCGTGGGAAAAAGAACCCATTAAACGTCTACAAACCATGCTAGTAAATTTGAATCTATGGAACCCAGATAAAGAACAAGTTTGGCAAAATCAATGCGGGCAAACAGTGGATGAAGCGGTGCAAAAATACTTGCAGGTAAAACAAGACACACCTGAAAGTATGTTTGATCACCTCTATCAGGATTGGCCAGAAGCCATGAATGAGCAATTGGATTTACTCAGTAAAAAAATTGAAAGAATGAATCACTAAGTATTTTGATCCTTATAAAACGTTAAGGAGAAAGTTATGAACAGTGTACGTAATTTACGAGCAAGCCCAGATCATTTAGAAGCCACTGAAAGTGTATTGCTAGAAGCGGTGAATCAAGCGCTGCATTATGAAATGCAGCACGATGAAAGTGTGGTCATATTAGGGGAGGACGTGGGCACCAATGGCGGTGTCTTCCGCGCCACCAATGGATTAAAAGAAGCTTTTGGTTTTAAACGGGTGATGGATACCCCGCTGGCCGAAGCGCTTATTAGCGGCTTGGCAGTGGGCATGGCCACTCAGGGATTAAAGCCCATTGCTGAAATTCAATTTATGGGATTTATTTTCCCAGCGTTTGAACATTTATTTGGCCATGCTGCCAGAATGCGCAATCGCACCCGAGGCCGCATGACGTGCCCCATGGTATTGCGTGCCCCCTATGGTGGCGGCATACACGCACCAGAGCATCACAGTGAAAGCACCGAAGCACTCATTGCCCATATTCCAGGTGTGCGCGTGGTCATGCCATCCTCAGCCAGTCGTGCTTATGGCTTATTGTTAGCCGCCATTCGGGACCCAGACCCTGTGGTATTTTTAGAACCCAAACGCATTTACCGCAGCAGCAAGCAATTAATCTGTAATGACGGTAAAGCCTTACCTTTGGATACTTGTTTTACCTTACGCCAAGGCAAGGACATTACACTGATCAGCTGGGGTGCCAGCATCACAGAAACTTTAGAAGCAGCTGATGAACTAGAAAATAAAGGCATCAGTGTAGAAGTGATTGACGTGGCCACCATCAAGCCACTGGATATGAAAACCATTTTAATGTCAGTGGCCAGAACCGGGCGCTGCGTGATTGTGCACGAAGCAGCCCGTTCATTTGGTGTAGGTGCTGAAATTGCCGCACAAGTTTCGGAAAAATGTTTCTTAAATTTATTGGCCCCCGTACAGCGTGTCACCGGGTTTGATACGCACATGCCGTACTTTAAGAATGAACAATATTATTTACCCAATACTCAAGACATATTAGCTGCGGCAGATAAATGCTTGAAAGAGGCATGAGTTTAATCGGGTAGGGGCTACCCTCGTACGAGCGCACCTAGCATGCCCCGCGAAGCGCTTTGGGTACTGTGCGCGATAAGAAGCATAGGTTAATCGGGCATTGGGACCCAAAACATTTGCTTCAAAAGTGGGACATGCTTTGGGCACCGTGCGCGATCTTTGTAGGAGGGTGCTCGCACGCGACAATCGTTTAAATTTAAGAAACTGTATCGCACCCCAAAAGAAAAAATTGATCTCTAAAAGGAACGTCTATGAAATATTTTAAACTTCCTGATTTAGGCGAAGGCCTAACCGAAGCCGAAATTGTTGAATGGCATGTGAAAGTGGGGGATGCCCTAGAAGTTGATCAACTCATGGTATCCGTTGAAACCGCAAAAGCCATTGTAGAAGTCCCTTCTCCGCAAGCAGGCGTAGTTGCGGCTTTATTTGGCAATGCAGGGGATATGATTCATACCGGTGAGCCCTTGGTAGAATACCAAGGAGAGCAAGACGACAGTGGCACCGTAGTGGGTGATTTATCCGTATCGGAAAATATAAAAATCACACAATCCGATGACTTTATCATCGGCAGTGCTTACAGCAAACAAGCTAGCACTGACCATTCTATAAAAGCCACTCCCAGCGTACGCGCATTAGCGAACCGATTAAATGTAGATTTATCTCATATCAAAGGCAGTGGAGAAGATGGCCGCATCACCTTAGAAGATGTGGAATCTGCACAAAAACTCAATGAAGGAAAAGGCCACAGCGAAGCGTTAAAAGGGGTCAGAAAATCCATGGCCAAAGCCATGATAAACAGTCATGAAAATGTGGTGCCTGTGACTTTGCATGACGATGTGGATGTGCACCAATGGACCAGCCCAATCGAAGGAGAGCGACAAGACATTACCATGCGCTTAATTCATGCCATCGCCGTGGCCTGCGAAGCCGAGCCATCCATGAACACCTGGTTTGATGGAGGGCAACTCACAAGGCGCTTATTAAAAACAGTGGACCTAGGCATAGCCGTGGACACAGAAAAAGGATTATTTGTCCCTGTATTGCGGGATATTAAAAATCGAGAGCTGAACAATTTACGAGAAGGCCTAGATGCTTTACGGGCCGCAGTAAAAAGCCGAAAAATTCCCGCTGCTGAAATGCAAGGGGCCACCATTACACTTTCAAACTTTGGCACGCTAGCGGGTAAGTATGCCAACCCGATTGTGGTGCCACCTCAGGTGGCCATTGTAGGCGCAGGGGGCATACGTGAAGAGGTGGTGGCGTTTCAAGGTGAACCCAGTGTGCATCCGATAATACCCCTTTCCATCACATTTGATCATAGAGCCGTCACCGGTGGAGAAGCGGCTAGATTTTTAAAAGCATTAATGGATGACTTGGCGAAAGCGCAAGTATGACTCCTGTTACTCTTGACCAGCTATTCGTTCAAAAGTAACTCAATCGCCGACTCTATGGCGTTTGATTTTCTAGTGTTCCCGTGGGTTTCGCCAATAAAGCGGTAACGTACTTGCCCTTGTTTATCGATTAAATAAAACGTAGGCCAATATTGATTGTTTAACTTCTGCCAATAAGCAAAATCATTATCCATCATAACTGGGTGGTGAAGCTTAAACTCTTTTACCTTTGCCTCCACGGCACTTCGATTTTTCTCATGGTCAAATTCAGGTGTATGAATGCCGACTAATTGAAAGTTTTTACTCTTATATTTGTTTTCTAAACTATTTAGCCAAGGAAAGCTGCGATAGCAATTCCAGCAAGCAAACGTCCAGATGTCTATGAAAGTCACTTTCCCCTTCAAATCAGATTTTGATAAGGGAGGGGAGTTAATCCAAG
>CAJXIT010000339.1 GCA_913054055.1 uncultured Thalassolituus sp. | reverse complement strand
ATTCGTACTTTCACGAACCAAGTCACCACGTCGTATATTAATCACATAAGGAATGGCCAAAAAACCGATGGCGATCAGAGTTAATAGGCCTATGCCAATCCATAATTCAATCACGATTATTAACCCTTATTATCATCTTGATCAGACACTCTTGACGTTAACAAGGCATCTAAACGTTTCTGTTCTTCATCTGACAAAGCATCATTACTTTTCAGGGACTGTACGTTTGAGCGCTCAGTGGCATTATCTGTTTGATTGTCCACTGGGTTCGATTGGGTTTTCATTTTGCGTGCCACTAAAACACTGATAAAAATAAAGACCGCCAATCCAAGCAATACAAATGGTCCATACCACAATGCAATGGTTTTATCGTTTAAAGCTGGGCGATATAATACAAACTCCCCATAGCGATTAACCATAAAGTCCACAATTTCTTCTGAGTTTTTGCCTTCTTTTACCTGAGAATATAATTCTCGGCGCAAATCACCCGCAATCATGGCATTACTGTCTGCCAAATTTTGATTTTGGCATTTAGGGCAACGTAGCTCTTCTGCTAGCTGTCTGAACAATTGTGCTCGAGATGCGTTCTGAATGTCATCTCCGCTATTAAATTGATATTCATGACCATCAACAATGCCATAACTAAAAACTGACAATGCCAAGCAAACACAAAAAGTAAGGTATTTAGTGAATTGCATGCTACAAATTACCCTTCTCGTTTAAAAGCTGATCCCTAATGGCCGCCAATGGCGCCCAGTTAGACTTTGTGATTGGGCCCTGATGTTTATGTCGCACCACACCTTTTGCATCTATGATAAACGTCTCTGGCGCTCCGGTGACGCCCAAGTCCATTGATAAGACACCATCTTCATCATCAACCGAAAATAGATAAGGGTCACCCAGTTCTTTCAGCCATTTTAACGCAGCATCGTTATCATCTTTATAGTTCACACCAACAATGCTTACCCCTTGCTTTGCCAACTCCACTAAAAAAGGATGCTCTACTTTACAGCTGATGCACCAAGTACCCCACACATTAATTAAATGCACCTCTCCTTTTAAGTCTGGTAAGGATTTTGTTTCACCGCTAATCAATGTAGGTAATTCAAAATCAGGAAAGGGTTTATCAACCAATGCCGATGGCACATCTTTAGGGTCAAGATACAAACCGCGCCAAAGGAAAAAACCCAGTAGCAAAAAAATGACAAAAGGAATAAAAAGCGTCCAACGTTTCATAATTAAACTTCCTTAGACTTTTTTGAATGGTTACCTGATAAGCGATAACGCCTATCCAACGTGGCCAGCAATCCACCTAAGCTCATTAAAATGGCACCTAACCATAACCATCTCACATAAGGTTTGTAGTGAATGCGAACTGCCCAAGCACCACCTTCTAACGATTCACCCATTGCCACATATAAATCTCGGAATAAACCTGGGTCAATGTCAGCCTCAGTCATCATATTGCGCTGCACTTTATAATGACGTTTTTGCGGACGCATGGTTGTGTAAAAGTCCCCTTCATCAAATACTCGAATGACACCCTCATCTGCAATATAGTTTGGCCCCTGCACTTTGCGCACACCATCAAAAATAAACTCATACCCTGCCGCTTCAATTTTATCGCCAGGTACCACACGAACATCATGCTCTTGTGTGTAATTAGATACGATACAAATACCCAGCGCCGTCACAGCAACCCCTATATGCGCCATGACCATTCCATAATAACTCAGGGATAATTTTTTCAGCCCAGCCAACACACCTTTTTTACCATTGGCTTTGTTAAATAAATCTAACAGCGTTGAACTGATCACCCAACTGGAAATAGCCACGCCCACAATAATTTGCCACGAGTAATCTACGCCATAAATCAATGGAAATACGAATGCTAATAACACGGTAAATGCAGCTGCAGGCCAAAGTTGTTTCGCTAACCAACCGGCCTCGGTTTTTTTCCAGCGGCTCACCATGCCCAAGCTAATGAACAACAACAACACCGACATTAAAGGCACAAAGAACGCGTTGAAGAACGGCGCCCCAACGCTGATTTTTTGTGAAAAGAAATAATCGGCAATCATCGGGTACAGCGTACCCAGCATGACCGTGGCACAGGTTACCACTAGCAATACATTATTTAATAACAGTAAACTTTCTTTCGAGATGACTGAGAATTTAACTTTCGCTACCACAGTGGGAGCCTTAATCGCATACAAGAGTAACGAGCCACCAATAGAAATGATCAGCAAGGTTAAGATAAACATACCTCTGCCCGGGTCACTGGCAAATGCATGCACACTATTTAAAACACCAGAACGAACAAGAAAGGTACCTAACAAACTTAATGAAAATGCAAAAATCGCCAACAGTACAGTCCAGCTTTTAAACGCGCCTCGTTTTTCCGTCACCGCAAGTGAATGAATCAGTGCCGTGCCCACAAGCCAAGGCATAAACGAAGCGTTTTCTACAGGATCCCAGAACCACCAGCCACCCCAGCCAAGTTCGTAATACGCCCACCAACTGCCAAGCGCAATACCCATGGTTAAAAATGCCCAAGCAATGGTTGTCCAAGGACGTGACCAGCGCGCCCAAGCAGCATCAAGACGACCACTTAAAAGCGCCGCAATAGCAAATGCAAACGCAACAGAAAAACCCACATACCCCATATACAGCATAGGAGGATGGATTATCAGGCCAATGTCTTGCAACAAAGGATTTAAATCCTGACCGTCTAATGGACTATTTGGTAATACCCGTTCAAACGGATTGGACGTAAACAACGTAAACAGCAAAAAGCCCACAGCAATCATTCCCATAACCGCCAAGGCTCTGGCTAAAACATCCAGCGGTAAGTTACGAGAGAAAATACTCACGGCTAGGGTCCAGGCCGATAATAATAAAACCCAAAGTAATAAAGAGCCTTCATGGCTGCCCCATACTGCAGAGATTTTATACTGAACCGGTAATAAGCTATTAGAGTTGTTAGCAATGTACGCAATTGAAAAATCATCTTGAACAAAACTAATGGTCAAGATAACGAATGATATCAATAGAAAAGCAAACTGCCCCCAGGTTAATGGGCGGCTCATTAACATCCACTGTACACGGCCCGTTGCCGTACCCAATAGCGGTACGGTGGCAAGCAATACAGAAAATACCAATGATAAGATTAAAGCGTAATGACCAAGCTCAGGTAACATTTAAAATTTCCAGCCTATCTGTATATAAATTAGTAGCGCGAGCTTTCTAGTTCAGGTTTGCCTTCGCTGTGCGCTTTTTCAAGTGCATCAGCCACTTCTGGCGGCATATAGTTCTCATCATGCTTAGCTAACACTTCACTGGCGACAAAAATATTTTGATCATTTAATTGGCCAAGGGCCACAATGCCTTGACCTTCACGGAATAAATCTGGAAGGATTCCGGTATAGCTAATCGTCACTTCAGCTTTACCGTCAGTCACATCAAATAACACCGTTAAGTCATTTTCAGCACGCTTAACACTGCCTTCAACCACCATACCGCCCGCACGAAGTGTGCGATGCTTAGGCGCTTCACCCGCTGCAATTTGCACCGGTGTATAAAATAAGTTGATGTTCTCTTTTAAGGCAACCAGCATTAAGCCAACCGCTAGGGAGATACCGCCCAGCATAAAAAATATAATAAGTAGCTTTTGTTTACGTTTAGGATGCATTACTTCTGATCTCTTAGCATTTGGCGTTCAATATCTTTAATCACTTTTTTTCTGGTTAAGGCTGGAGAAATAAAATTCATCGCGATCGTTACCGCAAAAATGCCATAACACAGCCATACATAAAAACCGTGATTACCCATTTGGATAAAACTGCTGAAACTGTCAAAAAACATTATTTGTCAGCTCCTTTTAATTCTTGATTACTGAGTAACTTTTTTACCCAATTAGTTCGACGCTCGCGCCATAAAATTTCGTTACATGTTCTCGCAAAAATCCACACGGCAAACAAGCAGTAAAAACCGATGAT
>CAJXIT010000338.1 GCA_913054055.1 uncultured Thalassolituus sp. | reverse complement strand
TTCAACGGCTTGATACTAGGAATAACATCAAGCCGGCAATGCTTACATTTATAACAACCAATTTTAAAGATTTATCAAATTGAATAGTTATGTATACATTTTGATATGTGCTTACTAAAGTCGGAGCCTATATGTCAGATCTAGCTGACTTAGATAAACGCTTGCTGCAACTGCTTGCAAAAAACAGTCGTACCAGTGTATCTGAACTGGCAAAGCAACTAGGGGTGAGTCGTTTAACCGTACAATCTCACATGGACACGTTAGAGCGCAGGCATGTGATTCAAGGTTATACCATACGCTGGCATCAGGATTATTTGGAAAATCAGATTGAAGCCCACATCCTGATTGCAACCGACCAGAAAAAACTTGGCAGCATTGTGAGTGCGTTAAAAGCCTTTCCTATCATTCGATCATTAAGTTCAATTAGTGGAGAATTTGACTTGGTGGCTCAGCTGTTGGCAGGCTCCACTCAAGAGTTGGACAGCACTATGGATCAAATGAGTTTAATTGATGGGGTTCAGCGCACACAAACCTCAGTGTTGCTATCCAAAAAATTTGAAAGATAAAACTTTTACAGATTGGGGATGACGAGATGTATATGGGGCGAAGAACGCCCTCATATTAAATAGGGGAGTTACTTATTGCCCCAAATTTTGGCCACAGCCCTTTCAGTACCCAACAGGCCAACCACTAAAGTCACCAAACTCACAAGGCCAAATACACAAACAGGAATTAAAAAACCCATAGACTCTCCACCAGATGCCATGGAAAATACAATACCTGCTAACCCTCCAAATAACACACCCATAACGATGAGAATGGTTCGATGAGACGGGCGATAGGCATATTCTTCAGTGCCATTTTCAAAGGTGTTTAGAATTGGAGAGAAGGCTTTACGCAGTATGTCTTTCATAATCATTAAATAACTAATAGTGGTTGATATAAAGGGTATAGGCATCTTATCAGAAATGGATGTTAAGTATTAGTAGTGGGCGTAATTGTGACTGAAAGTTATGCATAAAAAAGCTGGGCAAGCCCAGCTAAAAATATTGCTTAATTATCGAGAAGCAACAACACTCGAATCGAAAAGATTAATCTTACAGGCTACTGGCCCGTTTTACTTTTGCATTGCCATTATTGATATAGCGTAAATCTGCAAGGTGGCTTTTTAATTCTTGCCAAAGCAATAGCGCTTCTTTATTGCTTTGTGTATGGCGGCGTAATAAAAATAAGGCGCGCTCAACTTCTTCGGTTAGGCTGTCCCAATATTTTAATTGGTAATGACACATGGCTAAATACCCTGCATAAATTGGGTTTTGAGAAAAGTGGGCGTCCCAATACTCAAGGTTCTGCAAATGGTGCAGGCATAACGCATATCGATGCTGCTTAAAATTCTTTTTGGCTTGGTAAGCGTAATATGTGGCTATCCACTTTTGCATACGTAAAAACATGGCTCCCCCTCATCAATATTTAACTTACATTCCATGTAAGCAAGCCTTAAATCCCAAGGCTTATATTGAGTATAGTCAAGGATCATTGTTTGACAGGGAATAATCAGGTGTTCTTTAGAATATACGGTTATTAAGCCTAATAATTGCTAGATAAAAACAGGGTTCAACAAATTAGGCCTAGTTCAATTGTACCTGTTAGACTAGCCGTAAAAAGACGCCCTCAAGGAAGAGCAATGACACTTAGGTCCTTTTATCATTTCATCACTCTAAGCACTGTACTGTTGTTGTGGCCAATAGCGGCGGATGCAAAGGATCAGGATATAACCGAGCTATCAACCATCAGTGTGCAAGGACAGCAACAAACTGGGCCTAAAATATCCACTAAAAAACTGCTTAAAGTGGCCGGATCTGGCGGAGACCCATTAAAAGCCATAGAAGCTTTACCCGGTGTTGTTTTAGGGGATGACGACGGTGGAGAACCCGCTGTAAGAGGCTCATCACCTGAAGATAACTATTACCAAACCGATAACTTGCCTGTGGGCTACTTGTTTCACATCATGGGAGACAGTACCTATAACCCTGATACCATTGAAGAGTTTTCATTAAAAGCAGGCGCTTGGGACAGTGAATACAGTAATGCTATTGGTGCCGTATTGGACACGGATCTTAGAGACCCTTATCAAGATGACATCACCACAATACTGGATCTCAGTTTTTTACGTGCCGGTATTTTAGTGGAAGGGGCCGTCACCGAAAACAGTGCCTTTTATTTCTCATGGCGAGAAGGCCTATTAGATTGGTATTTAGATTCCATAGATGAACCGGATGAAGACATAGCCATCACTCAGGTGCCCAAGTACAACGATTATCAATTTAAATATCATTACAGACTTTCTGATACCAGTAACCTGAAGTTCATTGCCCTGGGAGCAAGAGACAGTGTTGAAGTGATCTTAGGGGAAGACTTTGAAGAGTCAGGGAAAGAGCCTGGTTTGATAGGCACGGCCCGATTTGATGGCTATTACAATACCCAAGGTATCACTTATGACACGTTATTTTCTGATGGCACAACCGGATTGTTTATATTGAGCCATAAGGAACAGGACACGAAATTTAAGATCGGCTCTTTATTTGATATTTTGGCCACCAGTAATGATGTTCGTATAAAAGGCATGTTTGAAACACCATTGGATAATGGCGATCAACTCCGTACAGGGGTAGAGCTGATTCATAATACCGTTAAGTACAATGCCGAAGGCATTTTCACCCCGTGTAATGAAGATTTAGAAATTTGTGATCCGGCATCAACGGGCACCAGTCAAAGCATTGCCGACACGCTGTTCATGAAACACACAAGATTGTTTTCAGCGTACGACTGGATGGTCTCTCCTTTTTGGGAGGTGACGCTTGGTTTAAATTTTCTCAATAACCTACACCTTAAAGAGATGGCGCTGGAACCAAGAATAGAGTCACGTTACGAAATTAATCCAAGCTGGACTTACACCGCTGCCATAGGCCAACACTCGCAAACCCCTAGAGACTTCTTTTCAACCCTAGAAGATGTGGGCAATCCAGATTTAGATATGCCCACTAGTCAGCATTTTGTAACGGGTTTTGAATACTCATTAAATGACAGCATTAGCGCAAAATTAGAGACCTATTATAAACGCTTAGATGGTTTGGTGATTTCTAACACTGATTATGATGAAGAAGATGCCCCTGATGCACTTAAATACATCAATGGTGCAGGGGGCCATGCATATGGACTTGAGTTTTTATTGAACAAAAATCTAACTGATAAATGGTACGGATGGATGTCGGTGGCATACAGTAAAACCAAACGGAAATACAATGCAAGCGGTGAAAGTTTTACCTATTCTTTTGATCGCCCTTGGATTGTTAACTTGGTGGCCAGTTATGAGTGGAGTAAAAAAACCACACTAGGATTTAAATGGCGTTATCAAAGTGGCAACCTTGTCACCCCCATTACGGGTGGGGTAGCAGTTTATCAATGTGGTGATGATTTCAGTGAAAATCCGAACAGCCCAAAGTGTGACGGGCAGGTTGAAGTCGACTCAGGCGATATCCCTGTACCGTATTTATACGACCCCATCGAAGGTGACATTAATTCAGAACGTTTACCGGCTAAGCATGGCTTAGATTTCAGAATTGATTATAAAAAGAGTGCGATGACAGACGTTTACTTTGAAATCATCAATGCTTATAGTCATCAAAACATCACAGAATATGAGTACAGTGATGATTACAGCTCTCGCGAAGGGGTCTCTGAATTAGAAACCTTATTCTCACTAGGGGCAAAATTTACGTTTTAATCATTAACATAAAAGCATACACATCACTTTTGAAAGCAATATCGAACTCAATAACATTAAAAGGGCTGATTAAGCCCTTTTTTCATGCTCTGTTCATACTTGTGTTCACAGGTGCCAGTTGGGCGGAGCCTGCTACTCAATCTAATATAACGGATAGCCCATTTTCAGAGAAAGATGAGCTTCCAATCATAGCCCCGTCACAACCAAACCTTTTACCAAAATCCTA
>CAJXIT010000337.1 GCA_913054055.1 uncultured Thalassolituus sp. | reverse complement strand
TCTTGCTCGCGCCATTTTAAAAGACCCAGAAATACTGTTACTTGATGAGGCTACCCACAGCCATTGATTGAATTTAACGCTAAATTGAATCCCATCGCTTTCGATAATTTGTCAACAATTGACAGCCCAACGCCTAGGCCTTGGTCTTTGTTTGGAGTATCCAGTTGATTAAATTCTTCAAAGGCATGGACTTTATCCGTTTCTAAAATACCGCGGCCATTATCTTTAATGATTAAATCAATAAACTGACCATGAACACATGTGTTTAGCGTGACCATTGAGGCACCACTGTGAACCAACGCATTCTGTAAAAGGTTATTTATAATGCGCTGAATCGCTGCATAGTCTCCCCAAACATATTGAGCATCAGGTTCATTGTCCGATGTGATTTTTTGCCCTTGCTCATCTAACCAGTGAAGCTCTATATGGTTGGCTTCATAAGCCACCGAGCTTGATGCCATTGAATGCTTTACGAGATGGGTTAGATCAACCGGGGCATGTTCAATTTCCATTAAATCTAAATTGATTTTTGAAGAATCGAGTAATTGATCGAACATATTACTGAGTGCATGGGCAGCTGACTGTAATTTGTGTAAATGCTCATCATTGGTCTGTTCACACATTTGATCCGTCATCATATTAATGGCTTGTAAAGGCTGGCGTAAATCATGACTTGCCACCGCTAGGTATCGGTTTTTTGCTTCTAAATCTAATCTGGCCCGCTCTTCACTTAAATTAAGTAACGCTTGTTGTAAAAATTGGCTGCGCTGAGAGTACGATAAAATAACCGCGCTCACTGAACCCGCTAAATACATGGCCACTAAAAAAATGACATTATTCACATAGGTATGAAAACTTAAATAATAAAATGGCTCAGTCACAACGTATACATACAAGGTAATGGCGTTAAGCAAACATGCGATTAATAATGGAAAGCCCATGACCACAAAGCCATACATCATGGTGATCATCAAACCTTCATAAGGCAGTAATACAGAATGGGAATGAGCTAACCAGATCACCCAAACCACTGACAAGCTACCAAACAAAAACGTGAATCCATATGGGATTAAGTAATATTTTGGTGGTTTAAAATATATCCACAAGCAACCGATTAAAATTACCGGACACACAATGAACACACGTGCCGAAGCCGTTACGCTAGAAATATTTTCAGGTAGCATGTATTGGTCAAAAATGGCAAACAGCAAAAAAAATACAATACTGGTAAATCCCACCATAGGGATGCGTTGTAACACTTTTTTTCGAAGGTGCTGGCTGTAGTCCAACTCCAGCGCTTTAGGGAAACCCCAAATAAAACGCCCTTTATCTAAAAGGGCGTGAAGCTGCTGCTGTTGCAACTGATTTTGCTGTCTTAAATCACTATGCATCCGTCTAGTCTGCACAATTGCAAACGAATCTACAATACACTTTGAATAATGGGTTATTCAACCGTCGCTAGATCCCAGGCTTGCACCATAGAAGCCTGCTCTTCATTAAAATATTGGCTCATTAGATCTTGCTTGGCCTGATCAAAATCTTGATCGGTTAGACCCTGTTGTTGCAGTTGCTCCACTTGATCTCGATACACTGTATATTGTTGCTTCATGTGTGCATCCTGTTGGTGATGCTCCACAATGCCCTTGGCTTCTTCTGGTGAAAAATGTTCATAAGCATACTGCGCCACTTCTTCGGTACTGGCTGAATTATTTAACAGTTCTTGCAGCCCTTGCTGGGTTTGTGCTCGATCTTCCTGTTGTTGAGCAATCTCCGCCATTTCCACTGGCAAGCTTGAACGAGCCTGTGCTCTTAACTCGCGGCGCTCTAAAATGGTTAACTCGCCATTAATGGCGATTTTTTGTGTTGCTAATGTGTAATCAGCAAACGCCTCATCTTCTTGAAAAAAAGCATCTGCTGCTTGTGGATCCATATATTCACGGCGAAGGTCTTTTAAGCCGTTAAGCGCATACTCCAGTTGATCCACTCGATACTGAGCATCATTTTGGGCTTGCCCATTATCAATTGGATTGGCTAAAAAATCGAAGCTGGCTTCTTTAAACGCCAAATACCCTTCAAGTGTGGTCATGGCTTGTTGAGCTGCATCATTTGGTAAGTTTTTAGCAAACAGTAAATGTAATCGGCGAATGGCTTGCTCAGGCGTTACCAACCCTACCGAGCTTAAGAAATAATCGAAGTACGCTTTTAATTGCCCATCAACAATTAAGTTTCCGTTTTCATCTACTCGTAATTGACCTGCGATTTCTGTATCGACGGCATCTTTAGAAAAAGGCTGATTAAGTTCACTAAAATCTAATGGCTTACCCGCTTCTGTTGACACAATTAAAGGGGCATTTCGTAATGGATTCACAACTGGGGCATTGGTGTCCGCTAACTCCGTCACCTTATAATTTGGCTCATAAAAATATAATATGGCCAACGCACTTAACACCATTGCTACAAAAATCTTCATGATTACTTCTCTTTTAAAATGAACAAAAGGCCACCCATAACGGGCAGCCTATTGAATACATCCATGTACACACAGGAACTAACTTTTTTAAAGGGTTACAAACCTTTTCCTTTTAAGCGGTTAGCTTGCTTACGGTATAAGGTTTTTGGTTCTGTCCAACCGTGTAGCCCCAATACTTGGTTTGTGGCATCAAGGTGATTCATGTGATAGCTGTCACCAATCACATTACCAAGGTAAGTGGCACATACGCCAACTAAGCCATCGCTTTTTTCGTTAATAAACACGGCAGAAGTCAGCGCTAAAAACGGATCAGAGATATCTAGGATGTTGGTTGTTGCGTTGTCACCTGTCCATGAAAATAACTTAATGTTGTTACCCTTAATGGAATGGTCTTCGCCACTTTTTGCACAGTAGCTTGACGTGTTTACACCCCATGGCGAGTAAGCATTAACCTGATCCGTGCCGGCCGTAGTTAGCGTCTCTAGCGCATCAATAGAGTTTTGGCGCAGATCTTGACCATCAGATGAAAGGGCATCAATGATGTCACCTAATGCATCTGCGATGGTTGATATAGAGACTTCTACTAGGCTTTCTTCGGGTAAGACACCGCGTAAAAAGTCCGCCACTTTAGAGCCTTTATTCACACCGTTAATAGAGGTAATTGACGCAATATAGTCAGCGGTATCACCATAATTTAATAGGATACGAGATGTAGGTGAACCTTGTGAATGGGCCATGATGTTCACCTTATCAACACCATAATGATCAGCACATTGCTTAACTTGTGGCGCCAGTTGCGCGGCACGATCAAAGCTTGATGCAAAGCTGCTCACTGCCGCAATACATACTTTTGCCCCATCTTTCGTTAATGCATTTGGAATACCATTAAAGTAATCCACAATGTTGCCTAGGCTATCCCAGCCAGCCACACCGTGTACGAGTAAAATTGGGTATTTAGTTTTTGTGTATCCCCACCAAGCAGATGAATGGGATGAAAATGCCATGATTCCCATGACACATAGGGCCGTTACGAGTTTACGCATGATACGCACTCCAAATTGTTATTTTTATTGTTTTGAAAGCAAAAAGGCACTGCATTGCTTTAGCTTCAACCACTATAGGAAAAATCCTCGCTGAGAAGTATCGTCCATATGGTTTCGACCAAGCACGCCACTTAATCCAATCAATCAAAAAATAGGGGGTTTCCCCCTTATATGCCTTTTATCACCCTATTATTTGTTTCGATCACTCATTAAATCTGAATACATACCGTATATTTGATTTATGAATCACCAAGTGCTTGATATTACTGAGATAACCTACTTTTTAGACATGTAATGATACTGAAAAATATATAGCGAAGGCTTCACAGGGGTAAACTCAAGCAGCCTGCTATCGATAACCCTGACTGATACCAATGGCAATCTGACCTTGCAAATCCCCCTTGCACATATGATCAATGGCTGGGTATAAAATCTTTTCTTCTTTTTCATTATGAGATTCAATAAAGTGGCTTAGCGCCTTTAAGTAATCGACATCAAACCCA
>CAJXIT010000336.1 GCA_913054055.1 uncultured Thalassolituus sp. | reverse complement strand
ACAAACTCATAAAACCATACAGTTCCAAGGGTCAAATTGGATCCTACTGAGAACGGCAAACAAAAGATATTAAAATGAAATACATAGTATTAATAGCAACTGCATTATTAGCAGGCTGCGGCAGCGATGATGATAGCACTACCATTCCATATAACTTTCAATTAAAAGCTTTGACCGCGGCTTGCGAAAGCGGAGGTGAAGGTGGCGAAGGGGCTGATTGTGATATTGAACCTTGGATCATTGATAACCAGGGTAACATCAAACAAATAACAGATTTGAACCCTAACGGAAGCAGTATCCCGTCCTTTAGTGAAAATGAGTTTAATGGTAAATACTATTTTGCTGCCAGCGACAGTGTTCATGGCAGAGAGCTTTGGTCTCTAGACACAAGTGACAACAGTGTTTCAATGGTGAAAGATATTGAAGAGGGAGCGGACAGCAGTGGCCCCGGTAACTTCTTTGTTTACAATGAATCCCTATACTTTTCTGCCACCCAAGGAGATTTTCGCTCAGCACTGTGGAAAACAGATGGTACGAGCGATGGCACCGTTTTGGTGTTTGATCCAAGAACCAGTAACGGTAGCGCAAGCGTAGGCAACTTTGTTGAACTTAATAACAAGCTATTTTTTACAGCATATGGAGATGTTGATGATCAGCATGTAGGACTAGAATGGTGGGTATCAGATGGAAGCACAGAAGGTACTTCGCTATTAACTGAACTCGTCACTGGCAGCGATGGCTCGGGAATCAATGAAACAATAGTTTGGAAAAACAAAATATTTTTTGAAGCAACTGATGGCAACAATACACCTTCAGATACAGAGCACTCTTATTCATTGTTTGTCAGCGATGGCAGTGCTAATGGTACAATTTTACTTAAAGATATTAACCCAACTGAAGTAGCCTCTAGTGAAGCTCGCATAGACTCGTTTACTGATTTAGGCGAACGCCTCATATTTACTGCCCGCGATGGCGTTTATGGCAGCGAGCTGTGGGTAACGGATGGTACAACTGAAGGCACTCAATTAGTTAAAGATATTACTGAAGGTGCTAGCTCATCCACAATACGTAGCTTTAAGGTGCTTGATAATACTGCTTATTTTCTTGCTTACAATGGAGATAGCAGAACTTCAAGCCTATGGCGCACAGATGGCACAAGCGACGGAACGACAAACATAATGGATTTTGATAATGCGACAGATTTAGAAGTGATCGACGCGGGTATCATTGTCTCTGCAACATTAGGTGAAAGCTCTGGCCTTTGGTTAAGCGATGGAACCGAACAAGGCACTCAGTTATTTTACCAAGATTCAGATATTGGTTGGTTAAATGACAATTTAAACCCCATTGTCTACTTTTATAAAAATAATGAGTTATGGTACACAGATGGTTCAACTGAAGGAACCAAATTAGCGGTTGACGAAGAAGGCCGCAGTATTTCGAGTATAGACATCTAACTAGATTCACCTGTTAACACTGAAAGCCCACTATTTTGTGGGCTTTTTTTGTGGTGGTCCGTAATAATTAAAGACATTGCTTCTTGAGGTTCTTTATCATTTAGGTAAAGATGAAAACTCTCAATTTAGTTTCTAACCTATGAAAACATTCAACCCCTACATCAATTTCTCGGGACGCTGCCAAGAAGCTTTAGCTTTCTATGAAGTGGCACTGAATGGAAAAACCGTGATGCGACAAACCTATGGGCAAGCGCCTCAGGCAATAGCAGGGGTAAACCCCACTCACATCATGCATGCTGAGTTCAAAGCCGAGGGCATATATTTCATGGCCACAGATGGCATGGAAAATCATGCCCCCCCTACGCTTAATAACATCACACTGAACATTAATTTTTCTAACCCTGATGAGCAACAAGCTGTATTTCTTTCCCTAAGCGAAAACGGCACGGTCACCATGGATTTAAGTGAGACGTTTTGGGGGGCTAGATTTGGTACCGTTACCGATCAATTTGGCATTCAATGGATGCTGAATCATCAAATAGAAAAATAATGATGGGGGTTAGAGATATAGAAAATGAAATTAGAACTGTATCAAGTTGACGCGTTTGCTTCACAAGCCTTTACTGGCAACCCTGCTGCCGTATGCCCCCTAGACACTTGGTTGCCGGATACCGTCATGCAAAGTATCGCAGCTGAAAATAATTTATCCGAAACCGCTTTTTTTGTACCTTCTAAAGCCGGTTTTCATATTCGCTGGTTTACCCCCACAGCTGAAGTAAACTTGTGTGGCCATGCGACTCTTGCAGCCGCCCATGTGATTTTTGAAGAACTGCATTTCTCAATGCCCGAAATTCATTTCACGTCTAAAAGCGGATCTTTATTTGTTTCTAAAAACAGCTATGGCTTACAACTTAATTTTCCAAATCAACAGGCTAGTCCATGTGCAACACCTGAGATTATCACTTCTGCATTTGGTCAAGCCCCCGAATTATGCCTAAGTAATATCAATTATATTGCTGTTTTTAATGATGAAGCATTTGTAAAAACGGTGACACCAGACTTTGATCTGCTCGCTACGCTAGATTTACAAGGCATGGTGATCACATCTAGAAGTAACGACTATGACTTTATCAGTCGCTGTTTTGCCCCTAAATACGGCATCAATGAAGATCCCGTAACAGGATCATCATTTACTGAACTTGCCCCTTACTGGTCACAGCAACTTGGCAAAAAACGTTTAAATGCAAAACAAGTATCAAAAAGAGGTGGAGAAGTTCACTGCGAACTTCAAGGGGATCGTGTTTTCATATCGGGACAAAGTACCCTGTATTTAAAAGGTACGATTTTTATTTAAAGCACTTCAATTGCTGATGATTGCGCGGTTAATTGGCGGTAATGGCTTTCACCCTAAGCTGTTCTAGTTCTGTAAAGTTATCTTGCAACCAAGCGTTTAAGGATTCTGTTTTTTCAGCTTGGGATAGCCCCGACGACAGGACTTGCTCTTTCTGCCTTTTATAATCGGATACTCGGCTATTCCAAAGATTACGTTTTTGATCCAGTTCGGCCAGTGATTGAGCCGCATCATCTCCCAGTGCCGTAACACGAGCTTGGTATATTTCCTCTTCACTAGCACCGGCTTGTTTTAGAGCTGAAACGTGATGATGTAGATCCCCGTGTATGGTTGCCGAGCGTCGCGTTTCTTGAACAGCTTGGGGCAGTGTGTGTTCTAAATCTTCCATCTGTTGTTGTTTTTCGGCGGGTGTTAACTGTGTATTCTGAGCAATCGATAACTGTTGAAACATATACTCATCGTATTCTTCTTCTTGTGTGAAAAAAGCTTGATGCTCTTCTTCACTAAAATATTGATAGCGTAATGCTTTTACTTTTTCTGATCTTTGTCTGTATCCATCCAATTGACCTGATGCCATATCTTGTTCATTAAGATAATCTTGTATTGATGCTAGATCTTGTTTGTAGTCGATGTAGCGATCAAATAATTCTTCAGCTTGACCCAATGCAGGTTGTTGCAATTGCTGCTTTAAATTTGCAAATACCCGCTGCCTAATTTGTTGCAATGATTCTTCACCTAAAGCAGACAAATACAGGTCAAATGTGTCTTTTAATGCCGCTGTGACAATCAAGAACCCCTGCTCATTGATGGTTAATTGAATAGATGTATCAACCCCTTCTAACGATACAGGCAGTGGCGCCTGTAAAGCATTGGATGTTAAATCGGTTGATGTTTGGGAGTGTTCGGCTGTTTTGTCATTAATACGGTTTTCAATACTTAGCTCTGTGCCACTGATCACTGCAATATGCTTATCCGTCATCACATTTGATAGATAAAATCCAAAACAGAACACACATAAAACCGTTAACGCAACAAATTTAAACTTCACACTTTTCTCCATCACATTCATATATGCTAACAAACAAAAAACACTAACAGATGAACGATCCATCTGTTAGTGACTCACGGGACAACATGAAAGCGTTATAGACCTGCGTTTTTCAATCGATTTGCATGGTTTTTAAATAGGGTTTTCGGGTTGGTTTCAAAAATAGATAC